>NZ_JBAVYV010000555.1:0-1716 GCF_049588435.1 Ilumatobacter sp. | reverse complement strand
TCGCTGCGCTGATCAGCGTCGTGTTCGTCGCGTGCTCCAGCAGCCCGACGGCAGCGCCGCGGTCCGAGACGCCGGAGATCACCTGCGACGCCGAGGTCGAGCCGGGAGTGGTGTCACCTCGTTCCTTCGGTGTGGAGCCCGTCCCGGCGGTCGCACCCGCCGAGCTGCCAGAGCTGTTCGACCTCGTGGACGACCTCGGCGTCTGCATCGTGGGGGTCAACGCCATCCGCTGGGACGCCGTCGAACCGTCGCCACCGGCCGACGGCACGCCTCGCTACGACTGGACGAGGCTCGATGCCGTGGCCCTCGAGGCCGCGCGCGTCGGCGTCGACCTCCAGCTCACCGTCCAGGTCTCCTCGACTTGGGGGACGGTGTCGACCGACGGATCGGTCGGAGCGCCGGGGTCCTCGCCGGTGCGGACGGAGCACCTCGAGGCGTTCGACCGCTTCATCGGCTCGATGGCTGCTCGCTACGGCGGCGAGCCCGGCGATCGGTGGGAGGCGCTCGACGAGCCCGTGCTGGCCATGCTCATGGTCGGCAACGAGATCGAGGTGCCGGGCCACTGGCGGGCGAACGGCGACGCCGAGCACCCCGCCACCGCGGAGAGCTATCACGACCTCCTCGACCGTGTGGCCGACATCGTCCACATCCGCGCCCCCGACGTCGAGGTGCTGCGTGCCTCGACCAACCCGGGGACGGCCTTCGACGACGGACCCGACGCCGCGACGCTGGGGGCGCGCATCGATCAGCTCGGCCCGACCGAGGCCCAGGCCTTCGCCGACTTCCAGGACCGAGCCGTCGATCCGGAGCGTCGCTACGACCACTACGCGCTGCACGCCAACCACGGTGCCGACGCCGTTTTCCACGCCGGTCGCTGGGCGCAGGATCGCCTGCCCGAGGGGACCGGGGTGGTCATCGAGGACATGCGCTCGACGTTGACGGCCACTCCGTACGTCGACCCGTGGGCCGACGTGGATGGTGACGGGGTCGCCGACGACCTCGCCGCCATCGGGGCCGACGCTGAGGGCGACGGCCTGGAGGCGGCATCACCCGAGGTGGTCGACTTCCGTCGCGCTCAGGCCGCGGTCGTCTCTCAGAAGGCCCTGTTCGCCGCCGCCGTCGGCTACCGGGCCGCCTTCGTCTCGACGCTCGTGGACTTCCCCGCCAGCTACCCGATCATCGAGTGGCGATCGACCGGGCTCGTGGATCGCACCCGGGGGGAGCTGCGTCCGGCGTACCTCGCCTACCAGCAGGTCATCGACATGGTGGGCGGGGCTCGTCGCGTGGGCTTCGAGCAGCGCTCGACGGGCATGTGGGTGGCCACGTTCATCGCGTCCGACGGTCGTCCGCTGGCCTTCGTGTGGTCGGACCTCGAGGACGTGGTCGACCTGACCGAGGTCATCGCCGACCCGGTCGGGGTCTCCGCTCTTCCCTCGCGGCCCGGCGAGCGGGGGCTGGTGGGGGTCGACGGCCCCATCGATGCCGTCCCGGTCGGACCCGTGCCCGTCGTGGTCCAGGGCCGCCCGCCGGACCGATGAGACGCCTCCAGATCCTGCAGCGGTACCTCCCGGGGCGGAAGCTGCGGGGAGGGCCAGCTTGGCTTCACCAACGAAGGTCGAGGGAGGACCAGAGCGTGGTGCCCGCCCGCGGTCTGCGCTCCGTCGCAGGGCAGGGTCGTCGGTCGCCGAGCGGGCCGTTGTCATGGCGTCGCGACGG
>NZ_JBAVYV010000554.1:0-2880 GCF_049588435.1 Ilumatobacter sp. | reverse complement strand
GGGTGGCAGCAGGGGCCGCACCGGTCGCAGCGGGAACCCCGTCGGCGACCTTGCGTTCCAGACGATGCACCCGGGCGGCGAGCGCTCCGACATCGTCGCCGACGTCCTCGGAGCACAGGCGGACCGTCGCGACGTCGAGCAGCACCCGGGGGTCCGGCGCGTTGCGCATCTCGGTCAACGCTTCGCCGAGATGTTCGATCCCCTGCACGAGTTGGCCGGCGCCGGCTCGTTGCGCGACGTCGGTCAGCGCGTCGAGTCGCTGCGACGGCAGTTGCACCAATTCGGGTGCCATCAGCGCCAGGAACCCGTTGCGGAGATAGCCGATCAGTTCCTCGGTGATCGTGCGCGGATCGCGGCCCCGGCTGACCGCGTGCGCGACCATCTTCAGTCCTCGTCCCGGGTCGTGAGCGATCATCGCCTCGACGAACTCGTCGAGGGCGATCACCTCCTCGGCCGTTCCACCCGAGTTCGCGGCCAACTCGAGCGCCGACAGCGTGTCGCGTGGCGAACCCGCACCCTGGGCGATCACCTGCTCGATCGCCTCGTCGCTGACCGTCAGACCGGCGTCGTCGGCCACCCAGCGCACGTGTTCCTGCAACGTGTCGGCACCCAGGAGATGGAACTGCAGGTGCTGGGTCCGGCTGCGGATCGTGTCGGACATCTTTTGGGGGTCCGTCGTCGCCAACACGAACACGACGTGCGGTGGGGGTTCCTCCAGCGTCTTGAGCAGCGCCGCCTCGGCACCCTTCGACAGCATGTGCACCTCGTCGAGGATGTACACCTTGTGCCGCCCCGGCGTGCCGAGCGATGCCTTGTCGATCAGGTCGCGCATCGCTTCGACGCCGTTGTTGCTCGCTGCGTCGAGTTCGTGCACGTCGTAGCTCGTGCCCTGTTCGACCGACAGACACGACGCACACTCGCAGCAGGGCTCACCGTCCTGCGGATTCGCACAGTTGAGGACCTTCGCCATGATCCGCGCCGTCGTGGTCTTGCCGGTTCCGCGCGGGCCCGAGAACAGGTACGCCTGGCCCTCGCGACCCTCGGCCACCGAGGTCCGCAGAGCGCGCACGATGTGGTCCTGGCCCTTGAGTTCGGAGAAGCGGCGCGGGCGATACCGGCGATACAGCGACTGGGTTGCCATCGTCGGCCACACTACCGACCGGACCCGTCGGCCCCGGCGGGCCTGCACGCCAACTCGGGCGACCGCGGCCTAGATTCGCAGCGTGGCGATGTCACACGACACCCGGCGCAGGTTGATTCTCGTCATGGCGGCGCTCATCATCGTCGCGCTCGTCCTCGGGAGCACCGGATGCTCGTCGAGCAGCGGCAGCGGTGACGGCGCCGCTGACGGACCCGAGTTGAGCGGCGCGCTGTACGCCGAAACGATGAGCGAGATCTGCACCGCGACGACCGAGCGCCTCGCCCAACTCCCGACCCCGCCGGACGAGATCAGTCGCGCCGACTGGGCGAACGAGGTGTCGCGGGCGCTGAGCGCCGAGGCGACGGCATTCGATGAGATCCGCGTCGGTGAGTCGCGTCGCACCGACCACGCGTCGCTCATCGAGAACACCGAGAACCAGGCTGCGGAGTGGCTGGCGCTCGGCGAAGTACTCGCCGGGGAACAACCCGACGACGAAGCGCTCGCGGCCGTCACGACGGAGATCACCGAACTCACGCTCGGTCGAAATGACCTCGCCGACGAGATGGAACTGACCGGATGCCTGGCCCGGGACCTGTCGTGACGTCCCCCGATCGCACGTACAACCCCAGCGTGAGCACTAACCTCGGCGCATCGTGATCACACTTCTGTCATCTCCGTGGCAACGGCGTCACCGACGCGGCCGGATCGACCAGAGCGAACGGCGCAGTGTGCGTCATCTGCTCGTCGCCGTGTTCGCCACGTTGACCGCCGTCCTCGGATTGTCGGTGGGCACAGCGCACGCCGAGAACACGGTGGCGAACTCGTCGCCATCGACCGGTGCCGTCCTCGACGCGGCGCCCGACTCGATCGTGATCGGCTTCACCGAGGACCTCGGCGAGACGAACACGATCGCGCTCGACTGCGAGGCCGAACCGGTCACCCTGCCGGCGCCCGACGTGGTCGACGGCAACACGCTCGAGGTCGAGATCACCGAGGCGCTCCCTGCCGGCACCTGCACCGCACGCTGGGCCGTCAGCAACACCGACGGCGAACCGAACGGGCGCGGCGTGATCACGTTCGTCGTCGAGAATGCCGATCCCGAAGGCAACGTCGAGATCGCCGCCGAATCGACCGATCCGACCGCCACGACCTCTCCCGCGACGACGACCACCGACCCCGAGGCCGAGCCGGCCGAGGAGCCGTCGGACGACCCCGTCGTCATCGACTTCTCCGTCGCGTCCGAGGGCGATGCCGCCATCTGGCTCTTCCAGTTTGCGTCGACGCTCGGAATCGCCGTGCTGTTCGGCTCGCTGGTGCTGATCACCGCCGCCTGGCCCGAAGGCGTCGAATACCTCGTCACGATCCGGTTCCTCCGTGTCGTGTGGGTCGTGGCGATGGTCACCACCGTCATCTTCACCGGTCTCGGAGCTGCGGCGGTCACGCCCGACGGTGGTGGCGGTCCGTTCAGTCCCGGCACCTGGATCGACCTGCTCGACGCCGGTTGGCCCGGCCGCGCCGTGCTGCTCCGAGTGATCCTGCTCGCGGCCGCCGCGTGGCCCGCGTTCCGCCCCGAGCGGGTCATCGACCCGACGACGCAGTTGGCGGCTCTCGGCATTCCCGGTCTGTGCGTGGCGATGCTGGGCATCACCCGCACGTCCGGCGACTGGGTCGCACTCGGTGTCGTGATGGGCATCCTCCACGCCCTCGCGATGGCGGTCTGGGTCGGTGGAGTCGTACTC
>NZ_JBAVYV010000553.1:0-5335 GCF_049588435.1 Ilumatobacter sp. | reverse complement strand
TGAGCACCTCGGACTCGTCGACGAAGTCGACGTTGAGGGCCTGGAGGATCTGCGCCTCGACGAAATGGCCGATGCGCGCCTTGGCCATCACCGGAATCGAGCAGACCGACTGGATCCCCTCGATCATTTCGGGATCGCTCATGCGCGCGACGCCACCGTCGACGCGGATGTCGGCGGGCACACGCTCGAGCGCCATCACGGCGACCGCGCCGGCGTCTTCGGCGATCTTCGCCTGGTCGGGGGTGACGACGTCCATGATGACGCCGCCCTTCATCATCTCGGCCAGCCCGCGCTTGACCGCAAAAGTGGACGATGTTCCGGAATCGCTCATCAGCTCAGCGTACTTCCGGTTCAGGCGTCAGCGGATGGTCATCTCGGTACTGATCAGCGCGTCGTCGGTGTTGCCGTTGTGCTCGGCCAGTTCGATCCACGTGTTGCCGGGGGTGAGCAGGATGTCGTCGCCACCCTTGCCGTCGAGGAAGCGGATCGGTTCGGTGTTGGAATCGCGGATCCACGACGCCTGGCGGTATTGCCCATTGCTGAAGATGTATGCCTGACCCGACCCCACGGTCTGGGCCTCCGGCGAGTTCCGGTCGATCTGGCTGGGCAGGTACGTTGCGACCATCACGATCACGTTGTCGGCGCTGATCTGGCCGTTCGCGATGTCCATGTGCGGGCTTCCGGCCTGCGAGCGCATGAACGTGCCTTCGGCGGCGTTCCAGTCCCATTGCACGAAGTTGCTGCGCATCGGGAGGTCGACGCCTTCGACCGGAGTCCATCCTTCGATCTCGTCGCCCGGCAGGAGGTATTCGTACTGCTGGGGCGGCGCCCCGGGGTGGTCGGGGGGCGTCTGCGCCCACAGCGCTTCGGTCGAGTTGTACAGGTTGTGCGGTGCCGAGCCGGGACCGCGGTAGTACCCCTGACCTCCACGGTTGGCGTTGAGGTCGGTCAACGTCGAGTCGGCGATCAGCCGGGTCACACCCGGGTTGCCTCCGGACCACGCGAACAGCGGCTGGTCGAACGACGTGAGCAGGTCGACGTCCTGCGAGCGTCCGGAGCGGATCGGCCCGACCGGGTCGGCATCGTTGGTGTGGAAGATTGCGGCGAACCGCGTGTCCTGATTCTCGACGATCTCCTCGAACACGATGTCGGCGAGCGCGATGCCCGTGTGGCGCTGACGTGCGCTCTCCTCGTTGTTGTCGATCTTGACGACGAGCGCGGGGCGGGTGAGCAGCTCCTCCTCCGACTCCACGGGAGCACCGGTCAGAGGCTGACGGAGTGGCTCGACGACGGGCGGAACCGTGGTGGTGGTCTCGGGAACCGTCGTGGTCGTTGTCGTCGTCGTCGTGGTCGTGGTGGTCGTCGTGGTCGTGGTCGTCTCGGCCATCGTCCCGGCGAACGAATCGTCCGAACCGCCACATGCGGCGACGGTCAGAGCGAGCGCGGTGATCGCCGCGATGATCTTCGAATTCATCAGAGTTCCCTCAGCAATGCGATGCGCTCGTCGAGCGGTGGGTGCGTGTCGAACATTTTGTGGATCCCCCCGAATCTGCCGGCGTCGCCGACACCGCTCAGGGGCTGTCCGATCCACAAGTGTGCCGTGGCCGTCGTCGCAGAATGCGTCACCGTCGTGTCTTCGTCGAGTTTTTCCAGGGCGGCGATCAACCCCGGCGGATAGCGCGTCAACCGACATGCACTCAGGTCGGCGAGCGTCTCGCGTCGGACCGGGATCACGGTGCGCATCACCCAGCCGAACAACGGCGAGAAGAGCAGGAGTGCATACCCGCCGAATGCGATCGGGTTGCCGCTCTCGGCCGGATCGGCCGGACGCTCGACGCGGCCGCCGTTCCACCACTTCAGGCGAAGCAACAGGTCGGCGCACAGCGGAATGGCTCCCACGAGCGTCACCGCGAGGGTCGAGACGAGGGTGTCGTAGTTCTTGATGTGACTGAGTTCGTGCGCGACCACACCCTCCAACTCCACGCGTTCCAACGAGTCGAGCATCCCCGTCGTCATGACGAGCGACGCGTGGTTCGGCCCGCGGCCCGTCGCGAAGGCGTTCGGCGCCGGGTCATCGACGACGAGCACGGCGGGCTTCGGAACACCCACGGTGACGCACAAGCCGTCGACGAGGTTGTGGAGGCGTGTGTACTTCTCCGGATCGGCCGGCTGGGCACGACTGACACGCAGCGCGATCGAATCGGCCCCGGAGTACGAACCCGCGACGAAGAGAACCGCGAACACGAACGCGACTCCGGTGACCACCGCGACGCTGCCGAGCAGGAGCCCGAGCACGAAACCGAGGAGTGTCACCCCGATGACGAAGGCGCCGACCAGGGCGAGACTTCGGCGCTTGTTCGATCCGACGAGGTCGGTCATCGGGGACGGCGCGCCGAGTGGCTCGCGCAGAATCGCAGCGCGTGCGCGTTCGGAGGCCGATCTTCGTCGATGCGCAGATTCATGGTCGCAGTGTACGGGGTCGGGTCTGCGCGAGATCGTGATAGATCTCGATGTAGCGGTCGGCGAGAGCGGACATCGCGAACTGTTCGGCCCTCGTGGCGGCAGCTGCGCGCAGCCGCTGCGACCCCGTCCGGTCCGCCAGCGCCCGTCGCAAGCTCACCACGAGCGCGTCGACATCGCCCGGCTCACACAGCAGTGCGTCGTGCTCGTCGGTGACGACGTTGCGGTACCCGTCGAGCCCGCTCGCGACCACCGTGGTCCCGGCGGCCAACGCCTCGACGAGGACGACTCCGAACGACTCACCCCCAAGCGATGGCGCACAGAACACTTCGGCGGCGCGCAGCCGGGCGAACTTGTCCTCGTCGGTGATCCTGCCGAGCCAGCGGATGCGATCGTCGCCCGCCGTCCGAGCGGTGAGGCGCGCCGTGTCCGGCCCGGTGCCGGCGATCCACAATTCGGCGGCGACGTCGAGACGCGTGAACGCGTCGATCAGGACATCGAGTCCCTTGCGTTCCTCGTGGCGACCACAGAAGAGGATCGCCGGCGAATCGTCGGGCTGTCGCACGAACGGCGGGGTTTCCCGGATCTGCTCGACTTCGACGCCGTTGAACAAGACCTCGTAGTCGCCGCCCAGGTGCGACTGGACGAGCTCGAGCGCGTCCTTCGACACCACCACCTTGTGGTCGATCCGCTTGATCCACGACAGCAGCCACGGTTTGATCAGCCTGTAGCTCGCCGATCGACCGGCTGCGTGGAACGTTCCGACCGTCGGATAGCGGTGGGTCACCGCCGCGGTCAACGTCGGCCCCGGCACCATCGGTTCGTGCAGATGGACGACGTCGAATCGCTCGGCGGCCAGCGCCTGCAGCGTTCGGAACATCGCGGGAGGGTCCGGCGCGAGCGGCGCGATCGACCCGTTGGCCGACGTCGGCAACGACTTTCCGAGCGGCGTGACGAAACTCGCGGGCGGAGGCCCGTCACACGGCCCGAGCACACGCGCTTCGAGCCCTCTCGAGCGGAGCTCCTTGGCCAGGCTCAGCACCTGCATCTGCACCCCACCGGGAACGCTGAGGCTGTACGGACAGATGATCCCGACCCGCATCGTCATCGTCCGCGCGCCCATTGCGTCGTGGTCCTGGACTTCGTCGTGGTCCCCGACTTCGTGGTGGTCCTGGACTTCGTCGTGATCTCGGTCGTGGCCGAGCCCCCATATCCGGGGTCCGATGGCCAGTTGGGCTGGAAGAGATGCCATTGGGACGGCGCGCGTCGAATGAGCGTCTCGAGTTCGCGGGCGATGTCCTGGGTGATGCGATCGACGTCGTCGCGCAGTCGCTTCGCCTGTCGTTCCGGCCAGAGCGGTGGTCGCACCCAGCCCAGATGGGCATCGATCCGATCGGTGAAGTAGACGGCGGTCGGGAAGATCGGCGCGCCGGTCCGCAGCGCGATCGTCGCCGCCCCTCCGGGCAGCGTCGTCGTCTCGCCGAAGAACTCGACCTCGGGCCCGGACTGGCCGATGTCGCGGTCGGAGAGCAGGCAGACGATGTGATTCGCGCGCAGCGCCGAGATCACGGCGGACCCCGCCTTGGGGCCGAGCGGGACGACGTGCATCCCCAGCTTCGAGCGGAGGTCGACGAACCAGTCGAACAGTTCCGGCGGCTCCAGGTGCTCGACCACGACGGTGATCTCGTGGCCCTGATCGGCGATCCACCGCCCGGCCCACTCCCATCCACCGAGATGTGGAAGCGCGAGGATCGCTCCGTTTCCGGCTCGCAGCGCCTCGACGATCTGGGGATATCCATCGTCGGTGAAACCCCGGTCGACCGCGCGCTTCGACATCGTCGGAAGGCGAAAGCTCTCGATCCAGTAGCGGGCGTAGAAGTCGAACGCCTGCTGGCTCGCGCGGCGCAGGCGGAGCCCGCGCAACGTGGGGTCGACCCGGCGGAGATGACGCTCGATCATCTCGCGGCGCTCCGGGCTGAAGAAGTTCGCTCCCGCACCGAACGGCACGGCGAGGCCGGCTGCGAGCACCCCCGGGGTGACGCGGGCGGCGAGTGCGGCCAGCTTGTACCCGTTGGTCGTGAATGCGTCGGTCAGTTCGGCCATCAGGGTCGTCGACGCGGGACTCGCGTCCGACGACGCTCGGTCCGCATCACCCTCCGGGTGGCCCGACGGGTGCGGCGCATCTCGATCCGCTCCTGGGTGACCGGAGCGACCGCCGCCTGCTTCCACACCTTCCAGAACCGCTGCATGGCGGTGATCGTGGTCAGCACGAGCATCAGCCACAGGATCGGGATGAGCAGCACGTTGACCACGAGACCGATCAGAATCGCGATGATCCGTTCGGCGCGCTCCATCAGGCCACCCTTGGCATCGATCCCGAGCGATTCGGCCTTGGCCCGCTGGTAGCTGACCAGCGACGAGACGCCGGCGATCGCGAACGGCAGGATCGGCATCGCGTCCGGGTACTGGGGGTCGGTCGCGAGGTACCAGGCGATCCCGCCGAGCAGGAACATGTCGGTGACACGGTCGACGGTGGAGTCGAAGAACGCGCCGCGCTGGCTGGCAGCGCCCGAGGCTTTGGCGAGCGCACCGTCCAGGAGGTCGGGAAGACCCGCGAGAACGACGAGGAAAGCACCGAGCCAGAGCCGGCCCGAACCGATCGCGACACCGGCTGCGATGCCGACGACGAGTCCGACGATCGTGAGGTGATCAGGGGTCAGTCCGGTGCGCCGCAGGGCGTTGCCGATCGGCTTGACGGCTTTGTCGACCGGTTTCCTGAAGGTGCCGTCGAACATCGTGTCGAGGTTAGTCCGGGTTCGCTTCGACGAGTTGCTCCACGATCGAACCGTCGAGGGCGTCGACGAGCACCAGCCCG
>NZ_JBAVYV010000552.1:0-2155 GCF_049588435.1 Ilumatobacter sp. | reverse complement strand
TCACACCGCAAGCCGCCGGTCAAGAACCTCGTCGGAGCGGTGCGCTCGAAGCTCTCGGACCTGTTCGGACTTCCCGACGGCTGGGAGATCGTGCTCGGCAACGGTGGATCGACCGTGTTCTGGGACGTCGCCACGTTCGGCCTCGTACGCGAACGCAGCCAGCACGCCGTGTTCGGTGAGTTCTCGTCCAAGTTCGCCGAGGCGTGCGCAGCTGCTCCGCATCTCGGTGAGCCGTCGGTCGTGCGCAGCGATGTCGGAACCCATCCGACACTCGTCGCGGAGGACGGCATCGACCTCTACGCGCTGACCCACAACGAGACGTCGACGGGCGTCGCGATGAACCTGCAGCGCCCCGAGAACACCTCGGCCGCCACCGCACTGGTGGCCGTCGACGCGACATCGGCAGCCGGCGGGCTGACCTGGAGTCCGAGCGAGGTCGACGTCTACTACTTCGCTCCGCAGAAGTGCTTCGCATCGGACGGCGGGCTCTGGCTCGCCGCGTGCTCGCCCGCGGCGATCGATCGCATCGGCGAGATCGGTTCGTCCGACCGCTGGCGTCCCGCGTCGCTCGACCTCCAGATCGCGCTCGACAACTCGCTCAAGAACCAGACGTACAACACGCCGGCGGTGGCGACACTGGTGATGCTCGATGCGCAACTCGACTGGATGCTCGACAACGGTGGATTGGCCTTCGCCGCCGGTCGGAGCGCCGAGTCGGCATCCACACTGTACGGATGGGCCGAAACACGCGAGTGGGCGAGCCCGTTCGTCAGCGATCCGGCGCAACGGTCGAACGTCGTCGGCACGATCGACCTCGACGATGCGATCGACGCCGGTGACGTGTGCACCGCCCTGCGTGCGAACGGCATCCTCGACACCGACGCGTACCGCAAGCTCGGTCGCAACCAGCTCCGCGTCGGGATGTTCCCGGCGATCGAACCGAGCGACATCGAGGCGTTGACCCGCTCGATCGACCACGTCGTCGCCGCGCTCGACTGACGATCTGTGACGGACAGGAGTCCGACCCGACCCGTCACGCTGGCAGACTGATCCCGTGGACGTCACCGATGTGCTCGACTTCTCGACGGGCGACATCGGAACGCTCGACCGCCCGGTGATGCTCGTCGGGCTCGAAGGATGGTTCGACGTCGCGAGCGCGGCGAGCCATGCCGTCGAGTCGTTCATCGACCAGGACCAGGCGGTGATCGTCGGCGACATCGACCCCGACCCGTTCTACGACTTCACCCAGCAACGGCCGCTCGTCTCGATCGACGACGGGATCCGCGAGATCCAGTGGCCGTCGAATGAGATCGTGGTGCAACGCAACCAGGGTCATCGCGACGTCGTGTCGCTCGTGGGAGTCGAGCCCCACCTGTACTGGTCGACCTACGTCGAGGCGATCGTGACGGTGGCCGAGGCCCTCGGCTGTGAGGCGATCGTCACCGTCGGCTCGGCGGCCGAAGCAATCCCCCACACGCGCCGACCACCCGTCACCGGCAGCTCCGCCCATGCGGATCTCGCCCGACGTCTGGGTCTCGTCGCCCCGTCTTACGAAGGTGTCACCGGGATCGCCGGTGTGCTCCACGCTGCGCTCGACGTGCGCGGGATCCCCTCGGTCTCGCTCCGCGTCGGAATCCCGCACTACCTGATGAACGCCGAGCACCCGCAGGCCACCGATGCGCTGTCGCGACATCTGAGCCACGTCCTCGGTGTGCCGGCCGGGGTCGACTTCAGCGACCAGATCGATGCCTGGCGCGACGTGCACGACGAGATCATCGAGTCCGACGACCAGCTGCGGATGTACGTGCGGATGCTCGAGGCCGAGTTCGACCGCCGCGCCGAAGCGGCGATTCCGAGTGCCGACGACTTGGCCGCTCAGTTCGAGGACTTCCTCGACGACCTCCGCCCCGACGACCCCACCGACTGACTCCGCCCGCGGTCCCTTCCCGCCGCTCCCGCTCCTGCGCCCCGACCCGTCCGCTGCCCGAAATTCCGGCGGAACATGACGCCCACGGTCACGATGCGCCGGAAATTGGGCACCGGTCCAGTCACCTCCCGAAATTCCGGCGGATCATGACGCGCGCCGTCAGCATGTGCCGGAATTTCGGCGGTGGGCGACGTCACCGGTGGACCCCGAAATTCCGGCGGATCGTGA
>NZ_JBAVYV010000551.1:0-18512 GCF_049588435.1 Ilumatobacter sp. | reverse complement strand
CGACCCCCGAAACCGTGTGGACGTCCAGCAACCCGCCGCCACGCGCCTCCCAGCGATCTCGTGAACTGTTCGCGCACGGAGCGCCGCAGAAGTTCACGAGAACGCCGTGATCTGCGGGGCGAGAACGGCCGTCGTAGGGTCGGATGATGGACGTGGAGGGGGACGAGGGTGCGGCTGTCGGCGCCGACCGCGTTCCTGGCCGGCCGTGGAGGTCGACCGAACGCGCCCGGATCATCGCCGCGTCGGTCGCAGTGGTCGCGGCTCTCGTCGGGGCGGCGGGTGTCGTGGGGTCCTCCGACACGCGAGATTCGATTGCCGATGGTGCGATCGCGGGGCCATCGATTCCGACCGTCGAGCGCACGACCGTCCCGCAGGTGCTCACCGCAACGTCGAGGACATCGAGCACCACGACCGGCAGTGTCAGCGCGACGTCGTCGACGGTTGCCTCGACGACCACCGTCGCGGTGACCGCTCCGGAACTCGACGACGAACCCGCCGTCGTCGCGCGGCCGATCCCGGTCGATCCGCCTCCTCCACCTCCGGCAGCACCGCGCGCTCCGTGGGCCGACAGCGTCGTCTCGACCGCCGGCGGGCACCTGTCCACCGACGTCGGTTGCGCTCGCGACCTCTCGGCGTCTGCTCTGGACGAGTTCTTCTCCCAACGGGTCGGGCCGGTCATCGGGTGGGACTATCAGCACGTGTATCCGCTCGGAGGCGGCCGGTCTCTGTGGTTGTTCCAGGACACGTTCATCGACCATTCGAACACCGCCACGTCTCTCGACCGGGCGAGCTTCGCCCACAACACCGCACTCGTCCAGGACGGCACGTGCTTCCGACTCCTCCATGGCGGGACGGCGTCACGGCCGACCCCGTTCGAACCCGGAACCGGCACGACGTCACTCGCGACCTGGTTCTGGCCGATGGGGGGCGAAGTCCACGACGGTCGGCTGTACGTGTTCTGGGCGCGGATGCAGAAGGATCCAGTCGATCCGCTTCCTCCGGACGGCCTCGGTTGGCACCCCGATGCCACGTTCGTCGGAACCTACGATCCGGGGACGCTCGAGCGGCTCGACTTCCGTCAGGCGACGCAGGGCGGAGCGACTCCCATCTACGGATACGCCGTGCAATCGCAGGGTGATTGGACCTACCTGTTCGGGAACACGTTCGAGCAGAACCTCGCACGCGAGGGGGGTTGGGGAGATGGTCCGCACTCGGGAACGAAGATGTTCCTCGGCCGCGTCCCCCGCGGTCGGATCTTCGACCAGCCGCAGTACTGGACACCGGGCGGTTGGACCGCCGACCGCGCTGCGGCGGTACCGGTCCTGCAGCGGCACTGGGCCGAGTTCCCGTTTCAGCCGCGCATCATCGACGGGCAGTGGGTGGCGGCAACGGCCGTCGACGGATACTGGGGCGATCGGTTCGAACTCGACGTGGCATCGGATCCGTGGGGGCCGTGGACGACGGTCGAACAGGGCGCGCTTGCTCCACGGGGTGCCGACCCCGCGATGAACACGTACCACGCGCATCTGATGCCGTGGCGCGACGGTGCCGGGCAGGTGGTCGTCGCGGTGTCGAACAACGCGCGCAACATGTTGCGCGACGCATGGCCGAACCCGTCGCGATACCGACCCAACCTGCTCTCGTTCGCGTGGCGGACCCCGCCTCCGGTCGCGACCGTTCCCCCGGCGACCACGACGACGAGCACCACGCCACCTCGCCCGACGACGACAGCGCCGCCCCGGACCACCACCACCACGACGACAACCACGACAATCCCGCGGGTCACGACGACTGCGCCCAGCACATCGTCCACGGTCGCACCCACCGGCAGTTCGACGACGGTCGACCCTCCCGCGGCATCATCCACGGCCCCCGCCGAGCCCTGAACCCCAGCGTTCTCGTGAACAGTTCGCGCACGGAGAGCGGCAGAAGTACACGAGAACGCCGGAAACCTTTAGCCTGCTGCGCACTATGGCGCACAACATTGCAGTGATCGGTGGAGACGGGATCGGACCGGACGTGACCGCCGAGGCGATCAAGGTGATCCGGGCCGCCGGTGTCGACATCACCACCTCGGAGTTCGACCTCGGCGGATCGCGATACCTGAAGGACGGTGAGATCCTCTCCGACGAGACGCTCGACGAGCTGCGCTCGTTCGACTGCATCCTGCTCGGCGCCGTGGGGACCCCCGAGGTTCCCCCGGGAGTGATCGAGCGCGGGCTGTTGCTCAAGATGCGCTTCGAACTCGACCTGTACATCAACCAGCGCCCGTTCGTGGGCGTCGCACCGGGCGGCACCGAGCCTCACGACTTCGTCGTGATCCGTGAGAACACCGAGGGGCCGTACGTCGGCGAGGGCGGCTTGTTGCGTGAGGGGACTCCGCACGAGGTCGCCACGCAGGGGTCGTTCAACACCCGCTTCGGTGTGGAGCGGTGCATCCGTCACGCGTTCGAGCTGGCGATGACACGGGACCGCAAGCATCTGACGCTGGTGCACAAGACCAACGTGTTGCAGTTCTCGGGCTCGCTGTGGCAGCGCACGTTCGACGAGGTCGCCACCGAGTACCCGCAGGTCGACACCGCCTACAACCACGTCGACGCCGCGTGCATCTACTTCGTCCAGGACCCGCACCGCTACGACGTCGTCGTCACCGACAACCTGTTCGGCGACATCCTCACCGACCTCGGCGGCGCGGTGTCCGGCGGGATCGGCCTCGCGTCGTCGGCCAACCTGAACCCGGACCGCACCGGTCCCTCGATGTTCGAGCCGGTCCACGGGTCCGCTCCCGACATCGCCGGTCAGAACAAGGCCAACCCCACGGCGGCGATCCTGTCGGCTGCGCTGATGCTCGATTTCCTCGGCGAGCGCGACGCAGCCGAACGCATCCGAGCAGCGTGCGCCGAGGCAGGCACCGGCAGCACCACCGACGTCGGTGACATGATCGCCGC
Organism: Ilumatobacter sp.; assembly: GCF_049588435.1. GTDB lineage: Bacteria > Actinomycetota > Acidimicrobiia > Acidimicrobiales > Ilumatobacteraceae > Ilumatobacter_A. The sequence goes on along the minus strand of NZ_JBAVYV010000551.1, from coordinate 15,564 downwards.
CCGCGTGGGAAACTGACCCCACACACCGCACGTGTCAACTGGGGTCAGACCCCAGTTGTCACGCTCTGAGGAGGACCGATGCCCATCACCGCAACCGACAAGATCTGGATGAACGGCGAGCTCGTCGACTGGGACAAGGCCCAGGTCCACGTGCTCACCCACGGACTGCATTACGGCAGCGGCGTGTTCGAAGGGATCCGCGCGTACGAGACGGCTGACGGACCGGCGATCTTCCGCCTGACCGAGCACATCGAGCGGCTGTTCAACTCGGCGAAAATCCTCGGCATGGAGATCCCCTACACCGTCGAGCAGCTGATCGATGCGACGAAGGAGACCGTCGCGTCCACCGGTCTGGACTCGTGCTACATCCGTCCGATCGCCTACCTCGGATACGGCGAGATGGGGTTGAACACGCTCCCGTGCTCGGTCGATGTCGCGATCGCCTGCTGGCCGTGGGGCGCCTACCTCGGCGACGACGCGGTGACCAAGGGCGTGCGGCTCAAGACGTCGTCGTGGACCCGCCACGATCACAACACGATGCCGCCCGCAGCGAAGACCACGGGCAACTACGTCAACTCGTCGCTGGCCAAGGTCGAGGCGATCAAGGCCGGATACGACGAGGCCGTGATGCTCGCACCGAACGGACTGGTGGCCGAGTGCTCGGGTGAGAACATCTTCGTCTCGCGCCACGGAAAGCTGATCACGCCGCCGCTGTCGGCGGGTGCGCTCGAGGGGATCACGCAGAGCACGGTGATGACGATCGCCCACGACCTGGGCTTCGAGGCGATCGTCGACAACCTGGCTCGCACCGATCTGTACATCGCGGATGAAGCGTTCGTGTGCGGTACCGCCGCAGAGGTGAGCTCGGTCAACTCGGTCGACGATCGCGAGATCGCGTGCCCGGGCCCGATGACGTCGGCGATCGCGGACACATACCATCGGGCGATCCGTGGCGAGATCGACAAGTACCGGGGTTGGTGCGAACTCGCGGTCTAGTTTCACGAGATGGCCGCCTACGAGTTCACGGTGATCGGTGATCCGGCGCGGGCGCGTCAGACCGCGGCGGAGGCGTTGGAGGCCCGTCAGTTCGTGATGCACTGGTCCGACGAGTGGACGGCGAAGGCGGTCAAGGGCAACAAGACGAAAGCCACCCTGTTCGGTTCCTTCACCCACTACATGGAGATCGCCGTCGCGGTCCGGTCGCTCGACCCCGAACACAGCGTGATCCGCATCGACTCGCTCACCAGCGGGTGGTTGGGCGGCATCTGGGGCGTTCGCAAGACCGAGAAGCAGTTCGCGGAACTCCGCGAACACCTCGGCGTGACTTTTCTCGGCGCCGGGGTCCTGGTCGCCCATCGCGCGCCGGCCGCTCCTTCGTGACGGCGAGGTTCGGGCGGCGGAGAGTCGGCTCACGGCCACGTCAGGCATCTCGTGAACTGTTCGCGCACGGAGCGCCGGACAAGTTCACGAGATCGCCGGAAAACGAGGAGAGCCCCGGTCGGAGGCGACCGGCCGAAGCCGTGCGCCACCCTCCCGGGGCTCTCAGCGGACACATCCACCATCGGTCGATCTACGGGCGTTAGCCTTCGTCTCGACCTAATACATCGCCCGTCTCGCCGCCCGAAAGCTGCGTGGCGGGCGATGCCGCTTTTCGGACCCTGAGCGAGTCTCCCCGCCCATCGTCCGTCGTCACCGTTCACGCCGACCCGGTTCCCCGTGTCACCGAAGTGATCGGAAGAACCGAATCACCAGAAGTGGTGCCGATCGGGGAATTTCCTCCTCGAGGCCAGTTGGGGTGGCCCCGATTCGTCCGTCCCCCTCCGGTTCGGTCCATCCCCACGGTTACCCGTGGATCGTCCCGCCCCGGCGGTGAATATGTCCTGTGCTCCGATTCCGCTGCGCCGTCCCCGTTGCCGGTTCTGGCGTGCGCTCTCCGGAACAAGGACTACTCTGATCGATGCGAAATCCCTGGTCAAGGGGTATTTTCGAAGTCACAGGGTTCTCCACAGAACTTTTCGGCTTACCCCCAGAAGCCCTTCGTTCATCCACCGTTCATCCACTGTTGACGTGTCGCAAGTCACCGCCTGGCCACAGGGTCGTCCACATCTTGCACCGTTGTCATCTGGCGCGAGAACGCCGAAGTGCGCGGTTTGGTCAGGCCTCTGGCGTTGAAATCGCCAATCGAGCGGACTTCACTGGGTTGTCGCGCCCATTCCCGGCGTCATCCACCGACAGGATCATTCATCATGCGACTCGTCGAAGTCTTCGACACCACCCTCCGCGACGGCCTCCAGGTCGAAGGCGTGACCGCGACCGTCGATGACAAGATTCGCATTGCACAGCAGTTGGATCTGCTCGGGGTCCAGTACATCGAAGGCGGTTGGCCCGGTGCGAATCCGAAGGACGTCGAGTTCTTCGAGCGCGCGCAGCGCGAACTCGACCTGACCACATCGACGTTGGTCGCGTTCGGATCGACACGGCGCCCCCGGGGCAAGAGCGACGAAGATCCGACGCTGCGCAACCTGATCGAGGCGAACACGAGCGCCGTGTGCATCGTTGCGAAGAGCTCCGAATACCAGGTCGTCGAGGCGCTCCAGACGTCGCTCGACGAGGGCGCGGCGATGATCGCCGACTCGGTCAAGTTCCTCACCGGCGAGGGCCGTCAGGTCCTCGTCGATCTCGAGCACTTCTTCGACGGATACCGCGAGAACCCGGAGTTCTCGCTGCGGGCGATCGAGTCGGCCGTCGTCAACGGCGCGACTCACCTCGTGCTGTGTGACACCAACGGCGGCACGCTGCCCCACGAGGTCGGCCGGATCGTGGCCGATGTCAAGTCGCATGTCGGCGACGACGCGGTGATCGGGATCCACTGCCACGACGACACCGGTTGTGCCGTCGCCAACTCGATCGCTGCCGTCGAGGCGGGAGCCGGCCACGTCCAGGGGACGTTGAACGGGCTCGGCGAGCGGACCGGCAACACGAATCTCTCGACGGTCATCCCGAACCTCCAGCTCAAGATGGGCTATCAGTGCTTGCCCGAGGGCCGGATCCAGCGGCTGACGTCGGTGAGCCACCACGTCGCCGAGACCCTCAACCGAGCCGTCGACCCGCAGGCCCCGTTCGTCGGTTCGTCCGCGTTCGCGCACAAGGCCGGACTGCACGTCTCGGCGATCGTGCGGGCCAAGGATGCCTACGAGCACGTCGATCCGGAAGCGGTCGGCAACGGGACGCGTTTCGTCGTGTCGGAGATGGCCGGCCGGGCGACGATCCAGATCAAGGCCGACGAGATCGGGATCGCACTCGACGGTGCAGAGATCAACGAGGTCATCGACGAGCTGAAGCGGCTCGAGCACGAGGGGTATCAGTTCGAGGCCGCCGACGCGTCGCTCGAACTGCTGATGCGACGCGTCGTCGGCGGTGTGCCCGACTTCTTCCGCGTCGAATCGATGCGCGTCATCACCGACGAACTTCCCGACGGCGCGTTCACCACCGAGGCGACCGTGAAGGCCTGGGTCGGCCCGAACGGGCCCGACGACGAGGGAGCCGAACGTCAGATCTGGGTCGCTGAGGGCAACGGCCCCGTCAACGCGATCGACACCGCGCTGCGCAAGGCGATCGGTCAGACCCTGCCCCACGTCGCCGACATCCACCTCACCGACTACAAGGTGCGGATCCTCGACGGCGGCAGCGCCACGGGGGCGACGACCCGCGTCCTGCTCTCGGCGACCGACGGTCGACGTGATTGGACGACGATCGGCGTCAGCCCGAACATCATCGAGGCCTCCTGGCGAGCCCTCGAGGACAGCCTCGTGTACGGCCTGCTCCACCAGGACGGCTGAGTTCGCCGCCCGACAGGGGCGCGGGGGAATGGAGCGCCGGTCGGGCGGATCGTTTCACCGATTGCGTGCAGACGACGGCGCGGTGGTATTGACTACAGGACGATGGCTGCTCCCAAGTTCACCCCCGTGGCACCGACCGACTCGCCCCGCGCCTACGGCTCACCGGACCATGTCCCGGACTCGTGGTCCCCGGATCGTCCCGGCGAGATCGACGGATTCCAGCCGCGAGGAGCGCTCCTCGGTGCGCAGGGCCCCGATCAGGGCTTCGCGATCAAGATCGCCCGATCGCTGCGACCACAACTGAGACTGGGCGACGGTGAGAACGTCGACGACGTGATCCGTGGTTGCCTCGGCGTCGCGTTGCGTCGGGCCTCGATGTTCTCGCGAGCTCCTGTCGTACACGATCTGACCATCGCGTTCACGGTGTGGGGGTACTTCGACGACGAGCCCCCGACCGAACTGGTCGATATCCGCATGCCGCTGTTCGAGGGCCTCCGCCACGTCGGACATCACTACACCGAGGCTCGCAAGGTCGCCGATCAGGTGCCGGTCGAGACGCTCCAGATGACTCCCGCCCAGGTGCAGCAGGCATATCCCGGAGACTGGCGCTCGCTCCTGGGCCTCTGAGTGCGTCAATTCGTCGTGATGACGACGGGGTCGCCGATCTGCAGGAAGTCCCAGACCTGAACCGAATCGGATTCGCGTACTCGGAAGCAGCCTGACGAGGCGCCCCGCTGGTCGAGGTCGCCCACCGTGGCGGGATCCTGATCGACCACCTCGTGGAAGGCGATCCGGTTGCCTCGAGGAGTCGTGTAGAACGCGACGAAACGCTCGAGCGGCTCACCGTGGATGCCTGTGGCGTTCTCGTCGCGCGCGAAGACCTCATACGTGCCGACCGGCGGCAGGCCGTAGTTGCTCGATGCGGTCGTCATCGGGATCTCGTCGGTGACCGCGCGACCGTCCATGCACAGCCAGTAGCGCTGGTTGGCCTTGTCGGCAACGGCGGCGCGGGGTGTGTCCGGGCAGCCGGTGAGGTCGTAGGTGGTCGACCCCAACGCCTCACCATCGGCGATGACGGCGTCGACGACTTCGGTCGAGGGAACCGACGCGAGGTTCTCGCCGGTCACGACGTCTTCGGCGGAGTTGACGGGTGTGGCGGTCGCGGAGGTCGGATCGGAGGCAGCCGTGGTCGCGGTCGTCGCCGACTGGCCACAGCCCGCCAGGACGAGCGCACACGCTGCTGCTCCCACGAGTCGAACGTTCACCGGTGCATTCTGGCATTGCAGGCGGGCAAAGGCTGCCGTCGACAGGCTGCGGTATGGTCCGCACCGCCATGACGGAACGGTTTGATCCATCCCTGCATCCGCACCGCCGCCGTAACCCGCTGACGGGTGATTGGGTACTCGTCTCCCCGCAGCGCACCCGACGCCCGTGGCAGGGCCGGACCGACGCGACCGCGCGCGACGACACGCCGAGCTACGACCCCGACTGCCCCCTGTGTCCGGGCAACGAGCGCGCGGGCGGTGTCACCAACCCCGCCTACCCGTCGACGTTCGTGTTCGAGAACGACTTCGCGGCGTTGCTTCCCGGGGTGACGTCCCCTCCGGCCGATGGTGGCGGCGAGCTGTTCGAGATCGCTGCGGCCGACGGGGAGTGCCGGGTCATCTGCTTCTCGCCGCGCCACGATCTGACCCTGTCGAGCATGTCCCCGTCGGAGCTCGCGGTCGTGATCGACCTGTGGCGGGATCAGCACGCGGAACTGAACGATTCGTGGGAGTGGGTGCAACTGTTCGAAACCCGCGGTGCGATGTCGGGATCGTCGAATCCGCATCCGCACGGCCAGATCTGGTCGTCGGCGTTCCTGCCCGCCGAGGTCGATCGTGAGCTCGCGTCGCAGGCCGCCCACCACGCCCGGCACGGGTCGTCGATGTTGCTCGACTACGCCGAACGGGAGGCCGCGTCGGGGGAGCGGACGATTGCGATCAACGAGCGATGGATCGCGGTGGTGCCGTACTGGGCGTACTGGCCCTACGAGACGCTCGTGTTGCCACGCCGACCGCTGGTGTCGTTCGCCGAGTTCGACGACGGTGATGCCGAGGGCCTCGCCGATGTGCTCCGGACGATGCTCGGCGCGTTCGATCGACTCTTCGGCGTGCCGTTCCCGTACTGCTCGGGCTGGCACGGTGTTCCTCGGTCGGGGTCGGCGGGCGCCCAATTGCACGCGCACTTCTACCCGCCGCTCCTGCGTTCGGCCGAGATCCAGAAGATCCCGGCCAGCTACGAGCTGCTCGCCAACCTGCAGCGCGACCTCACCGCCGAGTCAGCCGCGACGAATCTCCGCGCCGTCCTCTAGAAAATGCGCGTGGTGGGTGCCAGGCACCGACGCGCATTTTGGGAGGATGACGTGATGGCTCACGGAACCCACGACTACGACATCGACCCGCGCAACGAGTCGATCGTCATCGGGATCAATGATGCTCTGCTCCCGCGGGACCAAGCGATGGTGTCGGTCTTCGACAGCGGTTTCATGCTCGGCGACGGCGTGTGGGAGGGAATCCGGATCCACGGCGGAAAGCCGGCGTTTCTCGACGACCACCTCCGTCGGCTGTACGAGGGTGCCAAGGGGATCGACATGGACATCGGCCGGACCCCCGCCGAGCTGACGGCGATGATCCAGGCCACGCTCGACGCGAACGGGATGGGACCCGACACCGACGGCGTCCACATCCGCCTGATGGTGACACGCGGCGTCAAGTCGACGCCGTACCAGGATCCGCGGTTCACGATCAGCGCTCCGACGATCGTGATCATCCCCGAACACAAAACGGCGAGGCCCGAGACGTTGGCCCAGGGGATCTCGTTGTACACGGTGTCGATCCGCCGCGGTCGGCCCGATGTACAGGATCCGAAGTGGAACTCGCACTCCAAGCTCAACTGCATCTCGGCCTGCATCCAGGCAGCCAAGGCCGGTGCCGATGAAGGACTGATGCTCGACCCGCAGGGTTTCGTCGCGACATGCAACTCGACCCACTTCTTCATCGTGCGCGAGCCCGACGGACCCGATGGGCCGACCGAGGTGTGGACGTCGACGGGCGACTACTGCATCCCGGGAATCACCCGTCGCAACGTGCTGCGGTTGTGCGCCGAGCACGGGATCACCGCCCGTGAGAAGAACTTCAGCGTCACCGAGTGCTACGGCGCCACCGAGGCGTTCGTCACCGGCACCTTCGCCGGGATCGCCCCGGTCACCGAGATCGACGGACGCACGATCGGCACCGGCGAACGCGGTCCGATCGTCGAGCGGATGCAGCAGCACTACCTCGAACTGCTCGATCGTGAGTGCCGATGACGCGCATCGCGATGTGGTCGGGGCCACGGAATCTCTCGACGGCGATGATGCGCAGCTGGGAGAACCGGTCGGACACCGAGGTTCTGGACGAGCCGTTGTACGCGGCCTACCTGCAGGCGACCGGGCTCGACCATCCGGCCCGCGACGAGATCATCGCCGTCGGGCCGGCTGACGGTGATGCGGCGATCGCCGCGTGTCTGGCCGCGCCCTCGGATGCTCCGATCAGCTACCAGAAGCACATGGCCCATCACCTGTACCCGGGCCTCGACCGGTCGTGGATCGGCGAGTTCCGCAACTGTCTCCTGCTGCGCGATCCGAGGCGGGTGCTCGCGAGCTACACGAAGGTGCGCGACGCAGTGTCCCTCACCGACATCGGCATCCCGCAGCAGATCGAATTGGTCGAACGGTGTGAGTTGGTCGTCGATGCGGCCGACTTCCTGACCGATCCGACGGGGTATCAGATCGAGATCTGTCGCACGTTCGGTGTCCCGTTCGACGAGGCGATGATGTCGTGGCCCGCCGGGCCGCGCGCGAGCGACGGGGTCTGGGCGCCGCACTGGTACGCCTCGGTCGAAGCATCGACCGGATTCGGCCCGCCCCCGGGCGACGCCGTGCCCGATCTACCCGATCACCTCACCGACCTCGCCGCCGAGGCGTTCGAGATCTATCAGGATCTCCGTCGCGATCGTCTCCGTGTGGTAAGCCGGTGAGTCAATCGACGCAGCCGTGATGTCTCGCTCACCTGGCGGGTCGTGTGTGCCGAATGGTGTCAGGCGGGGAGAGGACGGCGTCGGGAGATGGCCGACCAGGCCTCGGTGCCGGCGAGGACCGCGAAGAACTGGAGCACCGCGACGCCCGCGACCGTGGCCGAGGCCGCGGTCGAGGCGTGATAGCTGACGGTCAGTCCGATCACCACCGCACTCCACCCGAAACAGACCGAGACCGCCATTGCGGTGGGGACCCGTCGCACGAGCAGGACCGCGGTCGCCGGCGGGGCGACGAGCAGTCCGAACACGAGGAGAGTGCCGACCACCCGGAAGCTCGTCACGACCGTGAGCGACAGCAGCGCGAGCATCGCGACGTGCGCGACCCGGGGGTGGAGTCGCAGCGTTGCGGCTTTCGACGCGTCGATCGACAGCGCGAGGAACGCCCGATGGCCGATGACAACACCAGCGAGGGTCACCCCCAATGCGATCGCACCGATCACGATCTCGTCATCGGACACGCCGAGGATGTCACCGAACAGGAAGTCGGTCAGATCGCCGGAGAACGACGTCTGGCGACTGATGATCACGACGCCGAGCGCGAGCATTCCGACGAACAGCAAGCCGATTCCCGTGTCGTCCGACAGCTTTGTCGTGCGATGGACGAGGTTGATTCCGAGCACCATGACGACCGCGCTCACGGCCGCACCGATCGTCAGGTCGATGCCCCACACCGCCGCGAGCGCGATCCCCGGGAGCACACCGTGTGCCATCGCGTCACCGAAGAAGGCGAGTCCGCGCACGACCACCCACGTGCCGATCAGCGACGTCGCGGTCGCGGCGAGCAGCCCGCCGATCAGCGCGCGCTGCGTGAGCTGCGAGGAGAAGGCGTCGGTGAGCAGGTCGAACATGGTGATGTCAGCGAAGAGCGTCGGCGATCAGGTCGGCGTTCGTCTGCATCATCTCGAGATATGTGGCCGCGCCGGAGTCGGCGTCGCCGAGGCTCTCGCTGAACAGTTCGACGATCACGACGTCGTCACCATCGATGGTTCCGACCTCGTCGGCGATGGCGTTCGCGATCTGGGTCGACTGAGTGGTCTCACCGAAGATCGCGGGGATTCCGTCATCGCGGATCAAATCGGCGAGTGCCTCGATGTCCGACGCCGACGGCTCGGCCGAGGTGGTCGTCGACGGGATCACGGCCCCGACCACATCGAACCCGTATCGGTCGGCGAAGTACTCGAACACCTCGTGGTTCGTGACGAGCACGCGACGGTCGACGGGGATCGTCTCGACGCTGGCCTCGATCGAGGTGTCCAACGCGTCGAGTTCGGCTCGATACGCGTCGAACGAATCGGCGAGCTGGTCGGGTTCGATCTCGTCGAGCTCACCCAGTCGCGTCTCGAGCGCGTCGAGGCCCTCGTCGATCCGGTGCGGGTCGGTCCACAGGTGGGGGTCGCCGTCGAGGAGGGACACCGAGTCGGCGAAGGAGAACACGGGCGTTCCGGCGGATTCGACGTTGTCGACGATGCCCACCATGCCGGCCTCGAAGCCGGCCCCGTTGATGACGAGCAGGTCGGCATTCTCCATCGCCTCGGCCTGTCGCGCCGACGGTGCGAAGTCGTGGGGTTCGGCACCTGCGGGCATGATCACCTCGACGTCGACGAGGTCACCGGCGGCCGCCTGCACCACGTCGCCGAGGATGTTCGTCGTGACGACGACCGTCGGGACGTCACCGGCGCCGTCGGAGGCCTCGGTGGTGGCCGAATCCGAGCCGCACGCGGCGAGGCTGACGACGCCGACGGCGGAGCCCGCGATGAGGGTGCAGGTGCGTTGGAACGATCTCACATCCGATAGATTATGGGAATCATTCCCGAAACAACAACCCACGGATCGGACGGCACCGATCACGACGATCTCAGCGTCGCCGACCTCGTCGTCGTGCGCGGGCGAGCGACGGTGCTCGAGATCGAGTCGCTGCGGATCCCGCACGGCTACACGGCGCTGGTCGGACCGAACGGGTCGGGCAAGACCACCTTGCTGGACGTTTTCGCCGGGCTGATCGAGCCCCGCCGCGGGACGGTCGAGTTCGGGATGTGTGCGCCGGGCGAGCGACTTCCCCGGTTGGCGTACGTCCTCCAGTCGCAGCCAGCGTCCGAACAATTGCTCGTGACGGCCGGCGAGGTCGTCGCGCTCGCCCGCTCGTCGCAGCGTGGTCTGTTCGGACGGTTGACGAGCGATGACCGCACGATGATCGATGCGGCGATGGAGCGTCTCGACGTCGCCCATCTTGCCCACCGACATCTGGCCGAGATGTCGGGCGGGCAACGTCAGCGGGTGTTCATCGCGCAGGGTCTCGCACAGGACGCGGACGTACTCCTGCTCGACGAACCGGTCGCCGGACTCGACCTGGCATCGATGCAGACGATCCGCGAGGCGATCGACGACGAGTGTGCGGCGGGCCGGACGGTCGTCGTGGCCACCCACGATCTGGAGGAGGCCGCCCGGGCCGACACGGTCGTGATGCTCAACGGCCGTGTCGTCGCCAGCGGACCGCCCGCGGACGTGCTTCGAGCGGAGAACCTGCGCGAGGCCTATCGCGGACGGGTCATCGAGATCGCGGACGGTGTGATGACCGTCGACGACGACCACCACCACTGACCGTTACGTAACGGGTCTGACCCGTTACGTAACGCCGTCGAACATCGTCAGGTCGGTCTGATGCCGAGGTCGTTCGCAGCGTCGTCGAGCGCCGCGACGAATCGATCGTTCGCTGCGGCGTCGGAGGTCGTGACGCGGATGCCGACCTCCGGGAATGCTCGGGCGACGATCCCGCGACGTTCGAGTGCTGCTCCGACGTCGGCCGCCAAATCCCCGAGCGGCAACCAGACGAAGTTGCCCTGCGGTTCGGGGATCGTCCACCCGGCGGAGCGGAGAGCGGCGGTGACGCGTGTCCGTTCGGTCACGACGTCGGCGACGCGCACGCGCATCTCGTCGATCGCGGCCAGGCTCGCCCGAGCGGCGCGCTGGGCGAGGGAGTTGACGGCAAACGGAACGAGCGTCCGGTCGATCATCGCGATCACCTCGGGATTCCCAACGGTATAGCCGACACGTAGGGCGGCGAGGCCGTGGGCCTTGCTGAACGTCCGGGTGACGACGAGGTTCGGGTACGTGGAGATGAGCGGCGTGGAGTCGACGACGCCCGGGTCGGTGACGAACTCGGAGTACGCCTCGTCGAGGACGACGAGGCAGGTCGACGGCACGGTCTCGAGGAACGTCACGATCTCGTCGGTGCCGACGACGGTCCCGGTCGGGTTGTTCGGATTGGTGACGAACGCGACCTTCGTGCGTTCGGTGACCGCTGCGGCGAGCGCGGGGAGGTCGAACGTCTCGTCACGCAATGGGACCCGCACCTGCTCGGCCTCGACGAGCAGGGCGAAGAGCGGGTAGGCCTCGAACGAGGGCCAGCACATCGCGACCTCGTCGCCGGGTTCGACGTACGAGAGCAGGATCTGTTGGAGCAGTCCCGCCGAACCGGCACCGACCGTCACCTGCTCGACGTCGACACCGAGGTGGGCGGCGAGATCAGATCGCAGCTCGACCGCTCCGTGGTCGGGGTACAGGTTGACCTGCTCGATCCCCGCCGAGATCGCGCCTGCGACGGACGGGAGCGGAACGAAAGGAGCCTCGTTGGACGCGAGCTTGACGGCGCCGACGATCCCGTGGTCGGCCTCCGCCGCGGCGGCCGACCGTCCGGGTCGATACGCCGGGAGAGCGGCAATGGCGGGGCGTGGTCGTCCGGTCACGGCTCGATTCTGGCAGCATTGCCCGCGTGACGAAGAGCGCCGACGGTGACCGAGTGGATCAGGCCCGCCCCGACACGCCATCTACCGGGACCGTGATCTGGGAGCCGGCTCCGGATGCGTGGGAGCGCAGCCGCCTGGCCGACTTCGCTCGCACCGTCGCGTCGGATGGTGGACCCGATCTCCACGACTACCAGCAGGTTCTCGAATGGTCGCTTGCCAAGCCGGCAGGTTTCTGGCGCGCGGTGGCCGATTGGGCGGGGGTTCGCTTCCACGACGCACCGACGGCCGACATCGGGTCGGACCGGATGCCGGGAGCCGAGTGGTTTCCCGGTGCGACCCTCAACCACGCCGAACTCGCACTACGGCAGGCCACGCTCACGCCGGATGACGTCGCGATCGTGTCCGTCAGCCAGACCCGCGATCGCATCGAGTTGGCCTGGGGCGAGCTGGCGGATCAGGTTGCCCGGTGTCGGATGGGTCTTGCCGACCTCGGCATCGGATGTGGGGATCGAGTCGTCGCGTTCCTGCCCAACATCGCGGAGACGACGGTCGCGTTCCTGGCGACAGCGAGCCTCGGTGCGATCTGGTCGTCGTGTGCGCCCGAGTTCGGCGTACGAGCGGTCACCGATCGCTGGGTGCAGGTCGATCCGACGGTCCTGCTGACGATCGACGGCTATCGCTACGGAACCAAGGACGTCGATCGGTCGCGCCACGTCGAGGAGATCGTTGCTGCGTTGCCGACGCTCGAGCACGTCGTGCGGCTGCCGTATCTCGATCGAAACGGCGACGACGGGTGGTCCCGGCTGTTGGACCACGACTCGGAGAAAGCGGCCGCTGCGATGGCATTCGAGCCGGTTCCGTTCGACCATCCGTTGTACGTGCTGTTCTCGTCGGGGACGACCGGGCTGCCGAAGCCGATCGTCCACGGGCACGGTGGGATCACCCTCGAACATGTGAAGGCCCTCGCGCTGCACTACGAACTCGCGCCCGGTGACCGGTTCGCGTGGTTCACCACGACCGGTTGGATGATGTGGAACTTCCAGACGTCCGCCGCGCTCGTCGGTGCGACAGCGGTGCTGTTCGACGGCGACCCCGGTTCGCCGGATCTCACGACGCTGTGGCGCCTCGCAGCGGACGAGCGCGTCGACGTCTTCGGCGTGAGCGCACCGTTCGTGATGGCGTGCCGGAAGGCCGACCTGCACCCGGGCGCCGACCTCGAACTCGCGGGGCTCCGTCACCTCGGTTCGACGGGCGCTCCGCTGCCACCCGAGGGTTTCGCGTGGATCGCGGACGCGGTCGGGTCGGACGTGCAGATCGGCTCGCTGAGCGGCGGCACCGACGTCTGTACCGGGTTCGTCGGCCCCGCCTCGACCCTGCCGGTGCGCCTGGGCGAGATCTCGACGCGGATGCTCGGTTGTGACGTTCAGGCGTTCCGACCCGATGGAACCCGGTGCGGCCCGGGGGAGACCGGGGAGTTGGTGATCATCCAGCCGATGCCGTCGATGCCGGTCGGGTTCTGGGGTGACGATGACGGAACCCGATTCCGGGAGGCCTACTTCGACGACTTCGAGGGCGTGTGGACGCACGGTGACTGGATCACGTTCACCGAGTCGGGCGGCTGCATCATCACCGGGCGATCCGACGCGACGCTCAACCGGGGCGGAGTGCGCCTGGGGACGAGCGACTTCTACACCGTGATCGAGTCGTTGCCGGATGTCGCCGACAGTCTGGTGGTCCACCTCGAGGATCCGGAGGGCGGACCGGGCGAGTTGATCCTGCTCGTGTCGCTCGCGGGCGAGGCGGAGTTGGACGACGAGCTGCTCGGCGCCATCCGCCGTTCGCTGCGGGCCGAGTTGTCGCCGCGTCATGTCCCGGACGTGATCGATCGAGTGCGTGTCATCCCGCGCACACTGTCCGGCAAGAAGCTCGAGGTGCCGGTCAAGCGAATGCTGCTGGGCGCCACGGCGGAGGATGCGGCATCGCGCGACTCGCTCGCCGATCCGGCCGCCTTGGACGACATCGCCACCTGGGTCGCATCGCGCGTTACGTAGCGGGTCAGACCCGTTACGTAACGGGTTGCTGGTCGACGCCGGGTGTGCGAACGTATGTTCGTGGAGCCGCGCGACGCATCGATCCTGCACGCTGATCTCGACTCCTTCTACGCGTCGGTCGAACAGCGCGACGACCCCTCGCTGCGGGGCAAGCCGGTCGTGGCCGGCGGAGGCGTGGTGCTCGCGGCGAGCTACGAGGCGAAACGCTTCGGGGTGCGGACCGCGATGCCCGAGTACGCGGCGCGTCGACTCTGTCCCGATCTGATCGTGATGCCGGCGCGGTTCGATGCCTACTCGCAAGCGAGCAAGGACGTGTTTGCGATCTTCCACGACACGACACCACTCGTCGAGGGGATCTCGATCGATGAAGCCTTCCTCGACGTGGCCGGTCTCCGCCAGATCTCGGGGACACCCGTCGAGATCGCGGCGAAGTTGCGTGAGGACGTGCGTGACCTGGTCGGATTGCCGATCACGGTGGGTGTGGCCCGCACGAAGTTCCTCGCCAAAGTGGCGAGTGGAGTGGGGAAACCGGACGGTCTGCTGCTCGTCGACCCGGACCGCGAACTCCAGTTCCTGCACCCGCTTCCGGTCGACAAGTTGTGGGGCGTCGGAGCGATCACCGCCGCGAAACTCGAGGAACGCGGGATCCACACGGTGGGGGAAGTCGCGGCGATGGATCCAGCCGTGTTGACGTCGATCGTCGGAACGGCATCGGGTCGTCAACTGCATGCGCTTGCACACAACGTCGACGCGCGTCGGGTCGAGACGGGGAAGCGTCGCGGATCGATCGGATCGCAACAGGCGCTCGGACGGCGTCGGCGCACCCGTGAGGAGATCGAGGTGATCCTGCTGCGCCTCGTCGATCGTGTGACGCGCCGGATGCGTCGTGCCGATCGGGCCGGGCGGACGGTGACCCTGCGTTTCCGATTCCAGGACTTCACGCGTGCGACCAGGGCATCGTCGCTGCCGCAGCCCACCTCGGCGACGGCTGCACTGCTCGCGACAGCGCGGGCGGTCCTCGACCAGTCCTGGGAGATGATCGACGAGCGTGGAGGGCTGACGCTGATCGGCCTGTCGATCGGGAACCTGGTGAACCTCGGCGACGGGGTCGGTATCCAGATGGCGTTGCCGTTCGATCGCTCGGATTCCGACGTTCTCGATGCAGCGTTCGACGCCGTCCGGGACCGCTTCGGTGCAGCGAGCCTCACCCGTGCCGCAACCGTCGGCAGCGACGCCGACGCCGGTGTGCCGATGCTCCCCGACTGAGCACGCGCACGTCCTGTCGACTCGCGAGTCTCGCGATCTGCCTCGCTTCGGTCAACGCGTGCCAGACACCGCATGACGATGTCGTGGGAGCGTCGGTATGGTGCCTGCGACCGCCGAGGCGGTGCCCCGCCGGGCACCCTGATGAGGACTGAAGCCGGGATCGATGAGCGACGACACCCCCAACCATGGGCACGACCGGAGTGCGGACGACGAGACGACCGTCGACGACGCGACCGACAGCCACGTCGATGATGCCGAGGCTCACGCCGACGCCGAGACGGACGCTGAAACCGAAACCGAAACCGAGACCGAGACCGAGACCGATGCTGAGGCGGACGCAGGGCCGCTGAGCCGGTTCCCGGACTGGATGCCCGCAGTCCTCCGCGGCGGGGCCACCATCCTGGCTGCCGGGATCGTGCTGATGGTCGTGTTGGCGATCACCGATCCCAACGATTCGGGCGCATCCGGTCCGGTCGGCTCTGCGTCGGCCGGACTCGCCGCCACCGGCACGACGGCGCCACCGGTGACCGTCGCCGCATCGACCACGAT
>NZ_JBAVYV010000550.1:0-2245 GCF_049588435.1 Ilumatobacter sp. | reverse complement strand
GCTGTGCATTGATCAGCGCCGCGCAGAACGCTGCGGGTTCGTAGAACTTGATCCAACTCGACGCGTAGACGAGGTAGGCGAACGACACCGAGTGCGATTCGGGGAACCCGTAGTTGGCGAACGCCTTCAGCTTCACGTACAACTCGTCGGCGACGTCACCGGTGATGCCGTTGCCCTTCATCCCCTCGTAGAGGCGGACCCGGAGTGCCTCCATCCGTCGAGCCGACCGTTTCGACCCCATCGCCTGGCGCAGCTCGTCGGCCTCGGCGGGCGTGAAGCTCGCGACGTCGATCGCCATCTGCATCATCTGCTCCTGGAACAACGGCACCCCGAGCGTCTTGGCGAGCGAGTTCTCGAGCAGCGGATGCAGGTAGGTGATCGGTTCCTGTCCATTGCGGCGACGGATGTAGGGATGCACCGACCCGCCCTGGATCGGACCGGGGCGGATGAGTGCGACTTCGACGACCAGGTCGTAGAACTTGCGCGGACGGAGCCTCGGCAGCGTCGCCATCTGCGCTCGTGATTCGATCTGGAACACACCGACCGTGTCGGCCCGACACAGCATCGAGTACACGTCGTCATCCTGGGGGATCGTGGCCAGATCGATCTCGTAGCCGCGGTGCTCGCGCACCAGATCGACCGCGTAGTGCAGCGCCGAGAGCATCCCGAGTCCGAGCAGGTCGAACTTCACCAGGCCGGTCGCCGCACAGTCGTCCTTGTCCCACTGCAACACCGAGCGCTTCTCCATCCGACCCCACTCGACCGGACACACCTCGACCACCGGTCGGTCACAGATCACCATCCCACCCGAGTGGATCCCGAGGTGGCGCGGCGCGTCCTCGACCTGCGCGGCCAGATCGAGGACCGCGCGGGGGATCGAGCAGTCGGATTGTTCGGCGGTCGCCGCGACGTTGCCCCATGCATCGACCTCCTTCGACCATGCGTCCTGCTGACCCGGTTCGTAACCGAGCGCCTTGGCCATGTCGCGGATCGACGACCGCGACCGATACGTGATCACGTTCGCGACCTGTGCGGTGTGGTGGCGTCCGTAGGTCGTGTACACGTACTGGATCACCTCCTCTCGCCGGTCGGATTCGATGTCGATGTCGATGTCGGGTGGGCCGTCCCGTTCCGGCGACAGGAACCGCTCGAACAGCAGACCGAGCGACACGGCGTCGGCGGCGGTGACCCCGATCGCGTAGCAGACCGCCGAGTTGGCTGCGCTCCCCCGCCCCTGGCAGTAGATGTTCTCCCGCCGACAGAACTCGACGAGATCCCACACGATCAGGAAGTACCCGGCGAAGTCGAGTTGGTCGATGAGCGCGAGTTCGTGGTCGATCGTCTTCCAGGCGCGTGCCCGGAGCGACAGGTCCTCGGCCACCATCCCGTTCGCCTCGGAGGCGGGACCCGGCCGCTCCCCGTACCGACGTCCTGCCCCCTCGGCGACGATCCGACGCAGGTGCTCCATCTCGGAGATCGGTTTCCCGTCGGAACCGGCGGGGCATGGGAACGGGGGGAGGTTCGGGGCGACGAGCGCGAGGTCGAAGGCCGCGGCCCGGGCGATCTCGACCGTCGTCTCGACCGCACCCGGATAGCGACGGAAACGGCGGGCCTGCTCGGCGCCGGAACGCAGGTGAGCGCCGGACCCCGATGGCAGCCACGCATCGATGTCGTCGAGGCTGCGCCGCGCCCGAACCGCTGCGAGAGCGGTCGCGAGCCGGCGTTGCGGTGGAGTCGCGTAGTGGACGTTGTTCGTCGCCACACACCCCACCCCGGCCTGCCCGGCGAGTTCGTACAACGCATCGTTGCGGACCGTGTCGGCCGGCTCGCCGTGATCCCACAGTTCGACGAGCACACGGTCCCGCCCGAATGCCTCGACGAGAGCGTCGAGCTCGGTCCGTGCTGCTGCCGCACCGTTCTCTGCCAGCGCGGCGGGGACCGCGCCCTTCCGACATCCGGTCAAAACCCAGCAATGCCCGGCGAGCCCGGCGACGAGATCGTCGAACGCGAACCGAGGAGCACCCTTCTCCCCAGCGAGGTGTCCCTCGCTCAGAACCCGGGCGAGACGGGCGTAGCCGACCGGACCGTCGGCGAGGACGAGCAGGTGCGTCCCGGCCGGATCGGGGGAATGGGAGTCCGGGACGAGGCCGGTGTCGACCTGACTCAGCGTCTCGCTCTCGGAGCGGGCTACCCGACCGAGCCGGAGTTGCCCACGACCAACAGACGTGTCAACTGGGGTCTGACC
>NZ_JBAVYV010000549.1:0-2972 GCF_049588435.1 Ilumatobacter sp. | reverse complement strand
GAGTTGGAACTGATCGCGCAGGTGGCGATCGAGCACGACCTGATCGTCGTGACCGACGAGGTCTACGAGCACCTGGTCTTCGACGGCAGCGAGCACATCCCGCTCGCCACCCTGCCCGGAATGTTCGAGCGCACACTGACGATCTCGTCGGGCGGCAAGACGTTCCACACCACCGGCTGGAAGATCGGCTGGATGACGGGTCCGAACGAACTGGTCACCGCGGCGCGCCTGGCGAAGCAGTACCTGACCTTCGTGAACGGCGCCCCGTTCCAGCCGGCGACCGCGGTCGGACTGCGCCTCGGCGACGACTACTTCAACGAACTCCGCGATCGACTGCAGACGGCACGCGATCGCTTGGCCGACGGCCTCGAACGTGCCGGCTTCGTCACCTACCGGCCCGAGGCGAGCTACTTCGTCACCGTCGACATCTCCGGCCGGCGACCGGATCGGGACGGCATGGCGTTCTGCCGTGAACTGCCCGCGCATGCCGGGGTCGTCGCCGTCCCGGCCGGGGCGTTCTACATGCATCCCGCAAACGGCGCGCACCTCGTCCGGTTCGCGTGTTGCAAGCAACTCCCGGTGATCGACGCCGCCGTCGAACAGCTGGTCGAGGCGTTCGCATGAGCGTGTTGCGCGTCGCCGCGATCCAACACGAGATCGTCTGGACGGACCGCCAGGCCAACTTCGACCGGCTCGCCCCGATGATCGCCGGTGCCGCGGCGGGCGGAGCTGGCCTCGTCCTGCTCACCGAAACGTTCTCCACCGGATTCGCATTCGACTCGCCTGACATCGGCGAACCCGAGGGTGGTGTCTCGTCGCAGTTCCTGGCGGAGCAGTCG
Organism: Ilumatobacter sp.; assembly: GCF_049588435.1. Classification (GTDB taxonomy): domain Bacteria; phylum Actinomycetota; class Acidimicrobiia; order Acidimicrobiales; family Ilumatobacteraceae; genus Ilumatobacter_A. Next base: position 2,133 of record NZ_JBAVYV010000549.1, on the reverse strand, counting down.
GCTGCCCACGGCGTGTGGGTGGGTGGTTCGTGTCCGGAGATCGACCCGTCCGCACCGCCCGATGATCAGCGCCCGTCGAACTCGTTCGTACTGGCCGGCCCCGACGGCACCGTTCACCGGTATCGCAAGATCCACCCGTTCTCGCACGCCGGTGAGGAGCGCTTCGTCCGTGCCGGCACCGACTTCGTCACCGTCGAGGTCGACGGTGTCCGCCTCAGCCTGTTCGTCTGCTACGACCTCCGTTTCGCTGACGAGTTCTGGGCGCTCGCAGAGGGGACCGACGCGTATCTGGTGGTGGCGAACTGGCCTGCCAAACGACGGCTGCACTGGTCGACGCTGCTCCGCGCTCGGGCGATCGAGAATCAGGCCTACGTCGTCGGAGTGAACCGCGTCGGTTCCGGCGGAGGACTCGACTACAGCGGCGACAGCGCGATCATCGATCCGCTGGGTGAGGTGCTCGCATTCGGCGCCGGCGCCGAGACCGTGCTGTTCGCCGACATCGACACCGACCACGTCGAGAGCACCCGCTCCCACTTCCGCTTCCTCCAGGACCGCCGCCCGACCTGACCCGACAACTGGTGTCAGGCACCAGTTGTCGGGCGGTGCATCATCTCGACTTCGATTCCCTTCGACGCTTGGCGACCCACTGCGGTGAAGCCGAGCTTCCGGTGGAACGCGAGCGACGGCTCGTTCGGCGGATCGACGTTCACCTCGAGCGTCAATCCGGCGGCGTCGCTGAAGTCGGCTTCGATGGTCCGTGCAACCTCGGCGTACATGGCGGTGCCGTACCCCCGTCCGACCACCGACTCGTCGAACGCGACGCGGTCGAGATACATCGCGGTCGGGTAGTGCTCGGCGAACCAGCGGTAGTTGAGCGAGTCGTACGACGAACCCGGCGGCAGGACGAGGCAGAAACCGATCACCTCACCGTCGATCTCGGCCGCCAGCGCGATCGCACTCTCGTCGACCAGGAACGTCATCCGGTCGTGATCGACCGGGCCGACCTCGGGAACATTGGCAGCGTTGATCTGCTCGACGACGTCGAGGTCGCTCGGAAGGATCGGCCGGAAGGTCACAGGTGAGGTCATCGCCCGACAACGTACCGAGCGAGTCCCACGCCGCATCCGCTCGACACCGTCGGCTCCGCCACCCACCACCCGCTCGTAACAGCTTCTCGACGCGGATGTGTCTCACCTGCTGAGACGGATGAGGGTCGAGAACGAAATCGGACTGATACCCATCGGAGTCGAGAACCTGAACGGTTGCGAACGAATGAGTCCGGCGAGCGCCGGTGTCGACCCGTCTCGTATCCTGGAACCATGTTGTTCCGCAAGAACGTCACCATGGTCGAGCCGGACGATGCACTGCCCGGTCGCACCGATCAGTCGATGCCGGTGCCCGAGGCGCACTACGTCAACGGCAATCCGCTCGTCGGCCCGTGGCCAGAGGGAATGGAGGTCGCCGTCGTCGGCATGGGGTGCTTCTGGGGCGCCGAACGCATCTTCTGGCAACTCGACGGGGTCTACTCGACCTTCGTGGGGTACGCGGGCGGGTTCACGCCGAACTGCACCTACGAGGAGAACTGCACCGGGTTGACCGGCCACGCCGAAGCCGTCGGCATCGTGTACGACCCGAAGGTGATCGGTTTCGAGCGGATCATGCAGGTCTTCTGGGAGAGCCACGACCCGACCCAGGAGATGGGGCAGGGCAACGACCGAGGCAGCCAGTATCGAACGGCCGCCTACGCCACACAGCCCGACCAGCTTCCGGTGATCGAGGCCACCCGCGCCGTCTTCCAGGAACAGCTCGATGCGAAGAATTTCGGGCAGATCACCACCGAGGTCAAGCAGATCGACTTCGACACCGACTTCTACTACGCCGAGCCGTACCACCAGCAGTACCTGGCCAAGAACCCCAACGGATACTGCGGAATCAGCGGCACTGGCGTGTCGTGCCCGATCGGCCTCGGCGCCTGACCTCGTCGATCTGGCACGCGTTGACCCGGCGGTGAGCCAACCATCGCGTGGGTGGCGGTTCGCTCACCGGGGCGGGGTTGAACCCGCGACGACCCGCTACCAGCCGGTCGCGCGGATGTCGTCGCCGACGGCGTCGAGCGCTCGACCGGCCCAGCGC
>NZ_JBAVYV010000548.1:0-6444 GCF_049588435.1 Ilumatobacter sp. | reverse complement strand
GTGCAGCAGGCATTTTCGTCGATCGATCGTCTCGAGGTGCGCGGTCGTGACTCGGCCGGAATCCATCTCTACGTGTGGGGCCACGACATCGATCCGGACTCGCTCGCTGCGCTCGTCGCCGGTCGAGGCGAGGACCCACTGTTCGAGAACGGCTCGGTCGTGTCGACGGTCGATGCGCACGGTCGCTCGGTGCTGTCGTTCGTCTACAAGGAAGCTGCCGAGATCGGTGAACTCGGCGACAACACCGCAGCACTGCGTGCGACGCTCATCGCCGACGCACTGCTCCGCCGCGCCGTTTCGTCGCCGAAGGCCCAGGTGGCGCTGCTCGGCCACACTCGTTGGGCGAGCGTCGGCATCATCAGCGAGCCGAACACCCACCCGCTGAACTCGGCCGAGGTCGAACGGACGGGCATCGAGCAGGCCACCGAGCCGTATGTCGTCGCCGCGTTGAACGGTGACGTCGACAACCACGGCGACCTGCGCGCCGAGCACGGCCTGCGGATCGCTTCTCCGATCACGACCGACGCGAAGGTGATCCCGACGATCATCTCGCGGCACCTTGCCGACGGTGTCGAGACCGTCGACGCGTTCCGGCGCACGGTGTCGACGTTCGAAGGATCGGTCGCGATCGGTGCGGTCAGTGCGACGACCCCGTCGACCATGTTGTTCGGACTCCGAGGCAGTGGCCAGGGACTGTACGTGGGCCTCGCCGACGACTGCTTCATCGTCGCGAGCGAGCCCTACGGCGTGGTCGAGGAGACCGCCCGCTACGTCCGTATGGACGGTGAGCACGGCGGCGAGATCGTTGCCATCCACGCGGCCGAGGCGGGCATGCTGGCGGGAATCGACCGCTACCGCTACGACGGCACGGCCTTGCCCGTCGAGGTCGACGATGTCGTGACCGCCGAGGTGACGACCCGCGACATCGATCGTGGAGACGCTCCGCACTATCTCCTGAAGGAGATCTCGGAGTCGCCGACGAGCTTCGCGAAGACGCTGCGCGGCAAGATCGCCACCGAACCCGACGGGACCCTGCGCGCCGTCGTCGGCGACCGTGCGTTGCCGCCCGCGATCGCCGCGAAACTCGCCGACGGAACGATCACTCGGGTTCGCGTCATCGGGCAGGGGACGGCCGCCGTCGCCGGGCAGAGCACCGCCGAAGTCCTCACCGAGCTCCTCGACTCGGCCCTCGATGTGAGTGCGATCACCGCGACCGAGCTGTCCGGGTTCCACCTCCGACGCGACATGAGCGACACCCTCGCGATCGCGGTGAGTCAGTCCGGAACGACCACCGACACCAACCGCACCGTCGATCTGATCCGGTCGCGCGGCGGACACGTGATCGGCATCGTCAACCGGCGCGGCTCCGATCTCACCGACAAGGCCGACGGGGTGATGTACACGTCCGACGGGCGTGATGTCGAGATGAGCGTCGCCTCCACGAAGGCCTTCTACGCGCAGGTCGCAGCCGGTGCACTCCTCGGCTGCGCCGTCGCCGAAGCCACGGGACTCGGGGATGCCAAGCGACGCTCACAACTGCTCGCATCGCTCCGTGCGCTCCCCGACGCGATGCGGATCACACTGTCGCGGCGCGACGTCATCGCCGACGCCGCGAGACGCCTCGCTCCGTCCAAGCGGTACTGGGCCGTGGTCGGCAACGGTCCGAACAAGGTCGCCGCCGAAGAGGTCCGGATCAAGCTCAGCGAGCTCTGCTACAAGTCGATGGCCTGTGACTCGACGGAGGACAAGAAGCACATCGACCTGTCGTCGGAGCCGTTGATCCTCGTCTGCGCTGCCGGCCTCGAGGGGTCGACCGCCGACGACGTGGCGAAGGAGGTCGCGATCTTCAAGGCACACAAGGCGACGCCGATCGTCTTCGCCACCGAGGGGGAGACCCGCTTCCACGCCGACGCGGTGATCGAGGTTCCGCCGGTCGACCCGACACTCGGGTTCGTGCTGTCGGCGATGGTCGGGCACCTGTTCGGCTACGAGGCTGCACTGGCGATCGACGCTTCGGCCAACCCGCTCCGCGAGGCCCGCGAGGTGATCGAGGAACTCGTGGGCGATCGGGTGTCGGGCGACGAGGCATTGCGCCGGCTCAGCCGCGACCTCGAGTCGGTCACGTCGGCCTTCGACGACGGCGTACGTTCCGGTGTGTACAACGGCCACCTCGAAGCCGGCACCGCGGTGCGGCTCAGCGGTCTGCTGCGTGACCTCGGTGACGAGCGTCCGGTCGAGTCGTATCAGCGCTCGTCAGGCAAGGTCGCGACACCGGGCTCGCTGATCGACGACCTCGTCGCGGCGCTCACGTCGGCGATCGACGAACTCACCCGCCCGGTCGACACGATCAAACACCAGGCCAAGACGGTGACCGTCGGGATCTCGCGCAGTGACGAGGGGATCATGGATCGTCCGCTGGTCCAGGCGGTGCTCGACGCCGGCGCCGGTCGCGACGTCCTCAGCTACCGGACGCTGAAGATCCTGGCCGACCTCGATCCGGCGGTCGCCGATGTACGCGGCTTCACACGCTACGGCATCGATCCCGAGAACGCGACGGTCACGATCATCGACCGTGGCGGCGTGTCGTGGGACCTGCAGAGTCGCGTCGACGGAGTCGGACCGCTCAGCGGAACCAAGCACCGGGTGGCCTCCGAGCGTGACGTCCTCGTGGGCAAGGGACGACGAGACGGCCGCACGCTGATCTTCGTGCCCGAGGTGAAGGGCGGCGAGACCACCGGGCTGACACTGCTCCACGTGAAGTTCCACGACACACGCCCGACCGACGTGATGCGCGGGGTCCTCCAGGGCTACGACCGGCGCTACGACCGACTCGTCGACACCGTCACCGAGACCGAGGGATCCTTCGACGAGTCGCTCCTCGCCGTGACACCGGTCGAGCAACTGCTCATCGGACCGGTCATCCACACCGCCGAACTCTGGCGATCGACGGCTCCTCCGTCGTCGTGACGGCCCCGCCCAAAGGTCCTGTCAGGATGGTCGCATGATCGTGGGCATCGGGATCGATCTGGTCGACATCGAGCGCTTCCGCACGTCCCTGGAGCGCACGCCGTCGATGCGCACCCGCCTCTTCACCGCGGTCGAATTGGCGTACGTCGCACCGAAGTCGGACCCCGTCCCGTCACTCGCGGCGCGTTTCGCGGCTCGCGAAGCGGTGATGAAATCGCTCGGCCTCGGGCTCGGGGCGTTCGGGTTCCACGACGTGTGGGTGGAGCGCGCCGAGTCGGGTGCTCCGTCGCTCGCGATCACCAACCGGGCGCTCGAACTGGCGGACGCGGCGGGGGTCACCCGATGGCATCTGACCCTCACGCACTCGGCGTCGACGGCGGGGGCGTACGTCATCGCCGAATGAACCCGCTCGCCCCGGTCGCCGACGCCCGCCCGCACTTGGAGCGACGATGCTCACACTGCGAACATGGCGCCCATGATCGAGGAGTACACCGAAGCCTGGAACGAACTGATCGCTCCGGGAGCACCGTTCGCGATGAAGGAGATCGAGGTGCGCGGCATCCCGATGCGGGTCTTCGAGACGGCGCCACCGTCGATGCGCTTCGTCTGGGAACTCGCCGCCGGACACGGTGACAAGGACTACGTCGTGTACGAGGACGAGCGCTTCACGTACGCCGAGTCCGACGCCATCATCAAGTCGCTCGCGCAACATCTCGTCGACGATCTCGGAGTCCGCCACGGAGACCGCGTCGCGGTGTCGATGCGCAACTACCCGGAGTGGGTCTTCTCGTACTGGGCGATCGTCTCGATCGGCGCGGCGTGCGTCGGGATGAATGCGTGGTGGACGACCGACGAGATGAAGTTCGGCCTGACCGATTCGCGGCCCAAGGTGCTGATCTGCGACAACGAGCGGATGGAGCGACTGGTGCCTGCGCTCGACGAGATCCGTCACGGTGATGACGGGTTGCCGTTGCACGTGATCACGGTGCGCTACGACGGCGAAATCCCCGACGACGCGGCCCGCTGGGATGATGTGATCGATCCGAGCACCGCACCGGCGACGCTCCCGGCCGTGGACATCGACCCCGACGACGACGCCTGCATCTTCTACACGTCGGGAACCACCGGGTTCCCGAAGGGTGCTCAGCTCACGCATCGAGGGTCGGTGCACAACCTGCTCGACCTCGCGTTCATGGCTGCGGTCGGTGCCGCCGCCGCAGCCAAGGTCGGCGCGGCCACCGAGATGCCCGACCTGGGTGCCGCAACCGGGGATGCCGAACCGGCCGAGGCGAAGCAGAACGTGTTCATGGCGCCGACGCCGCTGTTCCACGTGACCGCCAACAACTGCCTGCTCCACCCGGCCACGATCTCGGGGTCGAAGATCGTTTTCACGTACAAGTGGGACGCCGGCCGCGCGCTCGAGTTGATCGAGCGGGAAGGGGTCACCAACTTCTCGGGTGTCCCGACGATGAGCCGCGAGATGCTGATGCACCCCGACTGGGACAAGCGCGACACGTCGACGATCGCCGGAATGGGCGGCGGCGGTGCGCCGCTGCAGCCCGATCTGGTCGACAAGATCGACAAATCGTTGAAGGGCGGTGCACCCAGCACCGGGTACGGCCTGACCGAGACCCACGGAATCGTCACGGCGAATGCCGGTGCGCTCTACACGGCGAAGCCGTCCTCCTGCGGGCGTGTGGTCCCCGTCCTGGATGCGAAGCTGATCGACGACGCCGGTGAGGAGATCACCGAGCCGGGTGGCCGCGGTGAACTGTGCGTGCGCGGGACGGTCGTCATCAAGGGCTATCTCAACCGTCCGGATGCCACCGCCGAATCGATTCCCGAGGGTTGGTTCCGCACCGGCGACATCGCGACGATCGACGACGACGGTTTCGTGTTCATCGTCGACCGGGCCAAGGACATGGTCCTGCGTGGCGGCGAGAACGTCTACTGCACCGAGGTCGAGTCAGCCATCTACGAGCATCCCGACGTTGCCGAGGCCGCTGTGTTCGGGGTCCCCGACGACCGGCTCGGCGAGATCGTCGGCGTCGCCATCGTGCGCGCGCCCGGAGCCACGCTCGACGAAGCGTCGCTCGGTGCATTCCTCGACGGCAAGCTGGCCAAGTTCAAGATCCCCGAGCGCGTGTGGTTCATGGACGATGCTCTGCCGCGCAACGCCAACGGCAAGTTCGTCAAGCGCGAGTTGCGCGACACCCTGATCGGCTCGTGACAGCGTTACGTAACGGGTCAGACCCGTTACGTAACGCATGACGGACCCACTCCGTCGCGCGTCTGGCAGACTCGACTGATGATCCCGGTGGTGACGCCCGACGAGATGCGGGCGGTCGACGCCGCGGCGCCCGAACCGGTCGACGTACTGATCCATCGGGCCGGCGCGGCGGTGTATCGGGCTGCGCTCGGGATGCTCGGTGGGACCTACGGCCGTCGGGTGAACGTGCTCGCCGGAACGGGGAACAACGGCGCGGACGGGCGCGACGCAGCCGACAGACTGCGCGCCCGAGGCGTTCGGGTGCAGGTGTTCGACGTGTCGAATTGTCCGGCCGAACTCCCGCCGTGCGACCTCGTGATCGACGCCGCGTTCGGCACCGGGTACCGCCTCGACCCGTCGCGGCCCTGGTGTCCTCCTGCCATCGGCGACGCGGCCGTGCTCGCGGTCGACGTCCCCAGCGGCATCGACGCTCTCACCGGATCGGCGGGTCCGGCCGTGTGGTGCGCTGACCTCACCGTCACCTTCCAGGCACTCAAACCCGGTCTCCTCTTCGCCGACGGTGCCCGGCTCGCCGGTGACGTCGACGTGGTCGACATCGGACTCGATACCGAGCACATCGTCTGTCACCTGGTGGAACCGGGCGATGTCGCCGCGTGGTGGCCGATCCGAGCGATCGATGCCCACAAGTGGAAGAGCGCCGTCAAGGTCGTCGCTGGGAGCCCAGGCATGCCGGGTGCGGCCGAACTCTGCACCGCGGCGGCCGCCCGAGGCGGTGGAGGGCTGGTGTCGCTCTCGGCTCCCGGATGTCGGCCGAACACCCGCAGCGAGATCGTCCAGCACGAGATCCCCGCCGGCGGATTCCAGGACGAGGTACTCGACGACATCGGACGGTTCGGTGCGTTGGTGATCGGGCCGGGACTCGGGCGCGATGACGACACCTTGACCGCAGCTCGAGGCTGCATCGGCGATGCGGCGGTGCCCGTCGTGGTCGACGGCGATGCCCTCTTCGCAGCGGCTTGGAGCGGGAACGGGGCAGGCCCGCTGCTGCGCAACCGGACGCGTCCGACCGTGCTCACGCCGCACGACGGCGAATTCGCTCAGCTCACCGGCCAACGGCCGCCTGCGGACCGGATCGCCGCGGCCCGAGCCGCAGCGGACGACCTCGACTCGACGGTTCTGCTCAAGGGTCCGACGACGATCGTCGCGTCGCCTCGCCCCTCGCGCTTCGACGCCGACGGGTACGAATC
>NZ_JBAVYV010000547.1:0-5569 GCF_049588435.1 Ilumatobacter sp. | reverse complement strand
AGATCGGCTGCTTGTACGCGACGATCGCCAGCGTCTCGAGCGCGGCACCGGACAGCCGGGCACGTTGGTCGTGCAGCAGGAAACGTTCGACGTACGGGGTGAGGTCCGATGCGGTCTGGAAGCGGACGCCGCCGGCCACGCGGACCAGCTCGAAACCGTGGCCGGCCAGCTGATACCGCTCAGCGAGTTCGTCGCACCACTGTTCGATCAGCACGGTCGGCTGTTCGATCAGCTGCGCCAGCAGCTCGTGGGGAACCGGGTCGTGGGACACCAGCACGATCGCCTCGATCGCGCGTTGATATCCGGCGATCCGCGCGGCTCGTTCGTTGTCGTCGATGAACTCGTCGGTCATGTTCCTCAGCCGTCGTTCTCAGCCGTCATGTCAGCCGTCATGTCAGCCGTCATAGACGTCGATCAGGATCGCGTCGGTGTCGACACCGTCAGCGGGTGCCCAGCGCACCTCGATGTCACCGAATCGATCGGCCTGCTCGATCTCGACGACCCCCTGCTTGAACAGCTCGAGCACCGCGAGGAACCGGACGATGACCTCGATCCGGTCGGCGAGGTCAGCGGTCAGCCGACGGAACGAGATCCGTCCGACACGCGGGAGTTCGTCGAGCAGTTCGTCGACGGCGTCGGCGACGGTGACGCGGATCGGATCGACGTGGAAGAGGTCGACGACGGGCACCGGACGCGGCGTGAGGGCCTTGATCGCCGCACGTTGGAGGCTGCGGACACTGGTTCCCTCGAGCAGGTCCGGCATCAGGGCGACGAAGCGTTCGTCGGGCCCGACCGCACGGGGGAACGACAGGTCGGCATCGTCGGCGAGCTGTGAGAACACGGTTGCGACGTCCTTGAACGTCTTCGCCTCGAGGAGCCGGGCGAGCAACATGTCGCGCTCCTCCCACAGCGCCAGTTCGTCATCGAGGTCGATGTCGGACTGGTTCGGCAGCAGCCGGCGGGCCTTGAGGTCGACGAGTGTCGCCGCGATCAGCAGGAAGCCGGTCGTGACGTCGAGGTCGACCGATTTCTCGTTCTGCATGCGGTCGAGTTCGACGAGGTAGGCATCTACGATGTGGGCCAGGTTGATCTCGTAGATGTCGACCTGTTCCTTCAAGATCAGCTGGAGAAGGAGATCGAAGGGTCCCTCGTACACGGGGGTTGCGACATCGACCATCAGCACCAATCCTACCGGTCGGGGCTCGTCGGCAACGGATAGCGTCGGGCCTCGTGAGCAACTCGACACGCGTCCTGTCCTGCATCCAGCCGACCGGTGACGTCCACCTCGGCAACTACCTGGGTGCGCTGCAGAACTGGGTCCGTGGACAACACGAGTGCGACGCCTTCCACGGCATCGTCGATCTGCACTCGCTCACGGTCACCGAGGAGCCCGGCATCGTGGGTGAGACGACCCTGTCGCTCGCGGCGATGCTGTTCGCCGTCGGCCTCGATCCCGACGATGCAACCGTGTTCGCCCAGAGTCACGTCGCCGAGCACAGCCAACTCGCGTGGATCATGCAGTGCAACGTCGCCTACGGCGAGCTCAGCCGGATGACGCAGTTCAAGGACAAGTCGGTCAAGCGCGACGGTCAGTTCATCTCGGCCGGCCTGTTCACCTACCCGACGCTGATGGCCGCCGACATCCTGCTCTACGACACGAACCACGTCCCGGTCGGCAACGATCAGCACCAACACATCGAGATCACCCGCGACATCGCGATCCGGTTCAACCGTCGCTTCGGCGAGACGTTCGTGCTCCCCGAAGCGGTGACGCCTGCGGCCGGCGCACGCGTGATGAGCCTGCAGGACCCGACGTCGAAGATGTCGAAGTCCGAGGATTCGGGTGCCGGATGCGTCTACATCGTCGACGAACCCGCTGCGGTGATGAAGAAGTTCAAGCGCGCGGTCACCGACTCCGACACCGGTCCCGACGCGGTGCGCTACGACCGGGCGGCCAAACCCGGCGTCGCGAACCTGCTCGAGATCCACGCGGCCGTCACCGGACGCACCCCCGAGGCCGTGGCCGACGACTACGAGCAGTACGGAGCCCTCAAGGTCGCCACCGGGGAAGCTGTCGTGGCCACGCTCGATCCGATTCGGATCCGCTACATCGAACTGATGGACGATCGCGGCGAACTCGCCCGCCTGCTCCGAGTGGGAGCCGAGAAGGCCCGTGCGGTGGCATCGGTGACGTTGCAGCGCGTCCACGACGCGATCGGCATGGTTCCCGCCTGACGTGCAACTGACCAGCACCGACCGGAGAATCCTCCGGCTGGCGCTCCCCGCGGCGGGGGCCCTCGCCGCTGAACCGCTCTACCGACTCGTCGACACGGCGATCGTCGGACGACTCGGGACCGAACAGCTCGGTGGCGTGGCGATCGCGGTGTCGATCCTGACGCTCGTGATCGGCGGGTCGAACTTCCTCGCCTACGGGACCACCCAGCGGGTCGCGAACCGGTTGGGATCGGGAGACCGGGCCGGTGCAGCGATCGTCGGCGTCCAGGCCTTCTGGCTCGCGTTGATCATCGGGCTGATCGCGGCGCCGCTCCTGGCGATCTTCGCCGAACCGTTGGCATCGCTGCTCGGCGCGCGCGAGGAGGTCCTGGCGTTCGCCACGACCTACCTGCGCATCTCGGCGATCGGCGTGCCGTTCGTGTTGATCACCCTCGCGGCCGAAGGGACACAGCGCGGTGCGAGCGACTACCGCTCGCCGCTGATCGTGCTCGCGCTGAGCAACGTTCTCAACGTCGTCCTCGAGGTCGTGTTGGTGTTCGGATTCGACCTCGGGATCGCCGGAGCAGCCTGGTCCACGGTGGTCGCGCAGGCACTCGCCGGCGTCGCCCTGTGGCGACGCACGCGTCCGTACACCGCGGCGGCTCCGACACGACGTCCACGATGGTCCGAGATGGCTCCGTTGGTTGCCGCCGGGCGACACCTGTTGCTGCGCGTCGGCTCGATGATGGCCGTGTTCACCGGAGCAACTGCGGTCGCTGCACGGATCGACGATGCGACGTTGGCGGCCTACTCGATCACGATGACGATGTTCAGCTTCCTCGCGCTGACCCTCGACGCGCTCGCGATCCCCGCCCAGACGATCGTCGCCGAGGAACTGGGCAAGGGAGGGTTGGGCGCCGCCGACGTCGCCGACCGGTCGGCACGCCTCTCGCTCAGGATCGGGCTCGGCCTCGCCGTCGTCGTGGGGGCGACCGCCCCGGTGGTCGCGCGCCTCTTCACCACGGACCCGTTGGTGATCAGCCGTGCGACCGTCGGTCTGCTGATCCTCGCGTTGGTGATGATCCCGGGCTCGCTGGCGTTCTCCACCGACGGCTCCCTGATCGGGGCGGGCGACTACCGGTTCCTGGGCCGGGCGGCGCTCGCCTACCTCGTCGCGGTCACCCCGGTTGCAATCGTCGTGCTGATGTTCCCGGCGCTCGGAATCGTCGGGATCTGGGGCGGCCTGCTGCTGTGGATGTCGCTGCGGGCCGCGGTCAACCTACACCGGACCCGCACGGTTCTCGGCAGGGCGTAGACCCCTTTCTCGTTCTCGATCGTGTTCTCGATCGTGTTCTTGATCTCGTTCTCGTTCTCGTTCTCGGTCTCGTTCTCGATCTTGTTGTCGGTATCGCCGAAACTCGCTTGCATCGACGTCGCCCTCTGCGGCATCGTGTCTCCACTCGAAGAACTCGAGAAGAACATCCGAGACGAAGAACTCGAAGCTCTCGAAAGGAGGCACACATGACGACTCAGGACCCCGACATCATCGCGACGATGCTCTGTGTGCCTCGGCCCACCTTCAGCTGACGCGCTGAATCCGGGCATCACCCGTGGGACTCGCCCGATGGCCTGTCCGCGCCCCATCGCCTGACCGCAACAGCCGATCATCGTGCCAGGTCACCGTTCTCAGCCTTCGTGCCTGGTCACCGTGCTCAGCCACTGTGCCGGACGTCGCGGTCCACCCCTCGATCAGGCGCTCCGTTCCCCCGACAGGGAAGCCCACCCCATCCCCAACCAGAAAGGCATCGTCAGATGTTCAACCAACTCAACCACGAATTCCAGCTGGCGGAGATCCGGGAGCGACACGCCCGGATCCGTGCCGACGTCCAACGGTCGCGCGACTTTCGCGCCGCCCGCGGGCGTCACCGGTTCAGGTCACGCCAACGTCGACATTGAACCGGGACAGCGAGTCCGGGACCGTGCGATCAGTAGTCGCACTCCCCGAGCACGGCGTAGGCGGGACCGGCCTCGGCGACCAGTTCGACGGTCGCCGGGTCGGATCCCGCCTCGGCCGCCAGTCGGGCTCCGATCGCCTCGTGATCGTGATACGCCCGAAATCGATCCGTACGCGGGCCGAGCACCGTCGCCGCGACCCGGCCGAACGTGCCGAGCCCACACTCGATCTTGCCGACGTCGTGGAGCAGCGCCCCCGCGACCTCGGCGCGTGTCGCTCCCTCGCGAACGGCCGTGAAACGGCGGGCGACCGCGATGCTGTGGCGCCGATCCTGATTCGAGAGGTGGATCCACAGCGCCCGCTCACCCGGGAGCAATTGGTCGTCCGCCCACTGCTCGTCCTCGATCGACGGCGCGGCGGGTGACAACGACGTGACGAACCGTCTGGCGAGATGCCAGGGATGGGCGACCAGTCCGCCGAGTGTGCTCACCGGTCCAGTCTGGCCCGTGGATGAGCGGAGCGGTAGACCTCCCACAGGCGCTCCTGGCTGACCCTGGTGTACACCTGGGTCGTCGAGATCGACACGTGGCCGAGCATCTCCTGGACCACCCGCAGATCCGCCCCGTGATCGAGCAGATGCGTCGCACACGAGTGACGCAACACGTGTGGTGAGAGGTCGTCGGTGATCCCGGCGCGGCTGCCGTACTTCTTCACCACGAGCCATGCGGCCTGGCGGGTCAGCCGACTCCCCCGCGTGTTCAGGAACACCGCGCTGGCGTCGTCCCGACGGGGCCAGCGGTCGGGCACGAGTCGTGCCCGGCCGCGCACGGAGAACCACTCGTCGAGTGCTCGTCCCGCGGACGATCCGAACGGGACGATCCGCTCCTTCGACCCCTTTCCGAACAACCGCACCAGTCGGCCGTCGAGGTCGAGGTCGCCGATCGACAGGCCGACCGTCTCGGAGATCCGTGCACCCGTCGCGTAGAGCAGCTCGAGCAGCGCACGGTCGCGACGGTCGATCGGGTCGTGGCCGACCACGGCATCGAGCAGACTGGTCACCTGCGCCTCGCTCAACGGCTTCGGAATACCCGACGGAACCTTGACGCCGTCGAGGTTGGCCGACGGATCGTCGGGACGCAGGCCTTCGATCGCGAGGTACCGGTGGAGCATGCGGATCGCCGCCAGTTGACGGGCGATCGAAGCCGTGGCCGACTCCGACGCCTTGCGCTCGCCCACGAACGAGATCAACGCCGCGTGGTCGACATCGAGCACGGTGGCGCCGCGCTCGTCGAGCCATGCGCAGTAGGCGTTCAGATCACGTCGATATGCCGCCAGGGTGTTGGCCGAGCGTCCCTTCTCGGAGAGCATCCAGGCGAGGAACTCCTCGGCCTCGAGCGGGAG
>NZ_JBAVYV010000546.1:0-8544 GCF_049588435.1 Ilumatobacter sp. | reverse complement strand
TGCCCCGCATCACCGATGCGGGGCACGTCCGCGTCTATGCGCCGTACTTGTTGGCCCGGTTGAACGCGGTTTCCATCTCACGGTCGGCGTCACGCTCGGCCATGGTCTGGCGCTTGTCGCCCTTGGTGCGACCCTTCGCAAGGCCGAGTTCCATCTTCGCCCGACCACCCTTCCAGTAGAGCCGCAGCGGGACGATCGTCAAACCACCCTGGGCGGTGCGCGAGTCGAGCTTGTCGATCTCGGCGCGATTCAACAACAGCTTGCGTTCCCGGTCGGGGTCGTGGGCTCCGAAGCCGATCGCGTTCGTGTACGGCGGGATGTGGACGCCATCGATCCACATCTCGCCCCGTCGGACGCGGGCGTAACCCTCAGCGATCTGGGCGTTGCCCTCGCGCAGGCTCTTGACCTCGCTCCCGGTGAGAACCATGCCTGCTTCGTACGTGTCGAGGATCTCGTAGTCCCGATAGGCGCGCTTGTAGCTCGCGATCAGCTGGGTGCCGTCGGTGGGTTTCGCCTTCTTGGTCTTCTTGCCCTTCTTGGCCATCAGACGAGCGAGGGTACCGACGTGCGTCGATCGCTACGCTCTCCTTCGTGTTCCAGGTCACTCGCGACGTGTACGCCCAACTCGTCGGCCTCTCTTTGGACGAGTATCCGCTCGAGGCATGTGGCCTCGTCGCCGGGCCGCCCGCGGCGTCGGGCGGACCGGGTGACGTCGGACGAATCTTCTACCCGTGCCACAACGACGACGCCTCCGCACGGGTCTACACCGTGAATCCGAAGGACTTCATGCGCGCCGAGATCGACGCGGACGATCGCGACTGGGAGATCAACTGTGTCGTGCACTCGCACACGCACTCCGAGCCGTATCCGAGCCCGACCGATGTCTCGGCCGCCGTCTCTCCCGACTGGCACTACGTGATCGTCAGTCTCAAGCGTGATGCCCCCGAGGTGCGCAGCTACCGCATCGTCGACGGCGTCATCGTCTCCGAACCCCTCGTCGTCATCTGAACTCGACGTCCCACCCGGGTCCGGGCCGTGCTTCGGATCGACGTCGTCTGTCGCGGCGCGTGATCCACCGGAGCGAGGGTGCCGAACCCTGTGCATGCAACTCTCCCGAACGCTCCGGATCGTCGCTGCGGTCGGCGCACTCATCGCCGGCTACGCGCACATCTCGCTGTACAACGACGGCTATTCCGACATCCCCGTCGGCAACATCGGTGAGCAGTTCCTGCTGAACGCCGTCGGTGCGGTCGTGATCGCGGTCGGCCTCGTCGTTCCGGTCTTCGTCCGGGCTGTTCCCGCTCTCGTCCGGATCGCTGCGCCTGCGATGGGCATCGTGTGGGGAGCCGTTTCTCTGCTCGCGTTCTTCGTCGCCCGCACGGAAACGGGCTGGTTCGGATTCGTGGACATGTCCGGCCTCAACCCCTCCCCGGAGGCCCAGCTCTCAGTGTTCCCCGAGATCGTCGTCGTGGTCACGTGCGCGATCGTGCTCGCCCGTGTTCGCAAGGTCGAACTCGTCTGAACGTTCCCGATCCGTTCCGAGAGGATCGGCAGATAGAATCCCGACCAAGGAGATCGGATTAGTCGGAATACCGACCACGATCGGAACGTTGGACCTGGAGATGACCGCGATGCCCAACAGCCCCATGCAGCTCTCGCCGCCGATCGCAGCTCCCGCGACGCGGGTCGCGAGCGTTCTCGACATGGTCGGCAACACGCCGCTCGTCGACGTGTCCAACCTGTCGCCGAACCCCGACGTTCGGATCCTCGCCAAGATGGAGATGCAGAATCCGTTCGGATCGGTCAAGGATCGCATCGCGAAGCGGATGATCGAGACGGCCGAGGCCGATGGCCGTCTCCGGCCCGGCCAGACCATCGTCGAACCGTCGTCCGGCAACACGGGGATCGCCCTCGCCGCGATCGCCCAGCTCAAGGGGTATCCGATCAAGATCCTGATGCCGACCTCGGTGTCGATCGAACGTCGACAGATGCTCGAGATCTTCGGTGCCGAGATCATCCTCACGCCGGGGGAGGAGGGCTCCAACGGAGCCGTCGCTCGGGCGCAGGTTCTCGCGACGGAGCACCCGGAATGGTTCTTCCCCTATCAGTACGCGAACGACTCGAACCCGCTGGCCCACTACGAAGGCACCGGACCGGAAATCGTCCGTGACGCCCCCGAGATCACCCACTTCGTCGCCGGCCTCGGCACGAGCGGGACCTTGATGGGAACGGGTCGGTACCTCAAGGAGTACGACCCGTCGATCCAGATCGTGGCCGTCGAACCTCCGCTCGGCGAACGCGTCGAAGGTCTGCGCAACATCGGCGAGGGCTACATCCCGCCGATCTTCGAGAACTGGAACGGGTATGACCTGCTCGATCGCAAGCGCGTGGTGCGTCCACGTGAGTCGATCGAATGGACGCGTCGCCTGGTCCACGAGTGCGGCATCTTCGCCGGGATCTCGGCCGGGGCGGCGCTCGCCGGAGCGGCGAAGGTCGCCGGTCAGATCTCGTCAGGAACGATCGTGTTCATCGTGTGCGACGGCGGCTGGAAGTACCTGTCGACCGGTGCGTACACCGACGATCTCGACGTCGCCGAGGCTGCCGCCGAGAAGATCATCTACTTCTAGACACCAGCGGAATCCGGCCCGACTCGACGGACCATGCCGTGTGGAGGGTCGCGCTCGGCATACTCTCGCCGGTGGGTGATGAGACGAAGGCAGACGTTCCGGGCGGTTGGGCTTGCTGAGCTCGATGGTGCTGCTCGGCATCCTGGCATCGATCGACCCCCTTCGACCGGCGGTGTTCGCGCTGGTTCTCTCGACGAAACGACCGAACGCCCTGGCATTCCTTGCCGGGTGGGCGGTGGCATTGTCGTTGCTGTTCGGTCTCGCGTTCGTCGCGCTCGGCGGCGACGCAACGAACGCTCCTGCGTCATCGCGCCAGACCTGGGCGTCGGTGCTGTTACTCCTGATCGGAGTCGGCCTCCTCGCGGTGGCAGCCCGACGTTGGATGCACCGCCACGAAGGCGAGGAGCGAAGCGTCGTGCCGAACTCGCTCGCCCGTCGCCTGGATCATCTCGACCTTCGACATGCAGCGGGGCTCGGTGTCCTCATCCAGCCGCGGTCGCTCACCATCGCCGCAGCGCTGGTCTGCGCTCGCGACCGGACCGATGCACTCGACCTGGTGATCGGCTTCATGCTGTTCGCCGCGGCCTCGACCATTGCGCTCATCGGCCTCCTGATCTACGACCTTCGACAACCCGCCGAGTCCCAGTACGGACTGACGCAGATCCTCGCGTCGATCGAGCGGCAGGGTCCGCTCCTCGTCACGATCGCATCGGCCGTCGGCGGCATCTACCTCACCGTGAATTCCCTGCTCAGCCTCGTGGGCAACTGACCGAATCGAGAACGTGACATGGATCAACTTGCCGCAGTCCTCGCGCTCGTCGCAGCAGCGTCGTTCGCGCTGGCCGCGACGCTGTGGCAACGCGCGTCGATCGACCAGGGTGTCGAGCCGGGCGACTCGAAGGGGATGCTCAAGCTCGTGACGAACACCGTCTGGTTGCTCGGTCTCGGTGCCCAAGTCGTCGGTGTGCTCCTCCAGATGGCGGCGCTCGACCGGGGGCGGGTCGCGATCATCCAACCGTTGCTCGTGACCTCGATCGTCTGGGCACTTCCGCTCGGCTATTTCCTGACCCAGCAGCGGATCACGCGTGCGCACGTTCTCGGAGCGACGATCATCGTCGTCGGACTCGCCGTGTTCGGGACCGTGGGCGACCCCGCCGGCGGAGTCGACGATGCGGCGGGACTGGACTGGATGCTGGCGCTGCTGGTCCTCGGCGTAGTCTGCGCCGGTCTGTTGGTGCTCAGCTCGCGCGGCGAGATGGGACGAAGGGCAGCGCTGGTCGGCGCTACCGCCGGCATCCTCTACGGAGCTTCGGCGACCCTGATGAAGCCGGTCGTCGAGCATTGGCACGATGACGGGTTCGGCGCCATGCTCGCCGACTGGGAGTTCTGGGCGATGGCGTTCTGTGGACTCGTCGGTTTCTACCTCCAACAGGTCTCGCTGGCGACGGGCAAGCTGGTGACGTCGGTGGCCACGGTGTCGGTGGTCAACCCGATCGTCAGCGTCGCACTCGGCGCGATCATCCTCCAGGAACGACTCGACTCGGACCCGACGTGGCACTGGGTCGCCGCGGTCGCCGCGCTCGCCGTCGCTCTGGTGGGAGCCACGGTCATCGCATCCGCATCCGAGGAAACCACGCGGGAAGCTCAGCCGGCGATCGCCTGACGTCGCCGGCGACTTGCGTCGTGTCGGTGACGGATACCCTTTCCGACGATGAATGGGCCGATCGGGATGTTCGACTCCGGGTTCGGCGGCTTGACCGTGGCCCGGGCGATGATCGATCTGCTGCCCGGCGAGGATCTCGTCTACATCGGCGACACCGGCCGCTACCCGTATGGGTCGAAGCCGCTCGGCGACGTTCGAGATTTCGCCACCGAGATCACCCGCAGCCTCGTCGACGACTACGGCGCGAAGGCGATCGTCGTCGCGTGCAACACCGCGACCGCGGCCGGACTCGACGACGTGCGCGACGAACTCTCCGCCCGGGACGTCCCGGTGATCGACGTCATCACACCTGGCGTGAAGGCCCTGGTCTCGACCACCACGACCGGCCGCGTTGGAGTGATCGGCACCGTGGGGACCGTGTCGTCGGGCGCCTATCCGCAGGCGATCGCGCGCACCGGGATCCCGGTCAGCCTCACGAGTGCGGCATGCCCGGGCTTCGTCGAGTTCGTCGAGCGGGGACAGACGACCGGAGACGAAGTGACCGTGCTCGCCGAGCGGCTGCTCGCGCCGCTCGTCAAGGCTGACGTTGACGCGCTCCTGCTCGGCTGCACCCACTATCCCTTCCTCGCCCGCACGATCGGTGAGGTGATGGGCCACGGCGTCACGCTGGTCAGCTCCGCCGACGAGACCGCGTTCGCCGTCCGCCGACGCCTGGGCGAGGCCGGGCTGTTGCGCTCGGGTGACAACCGTGGCGTGCACCGGTTCGCGTCGAGCGGTGACATCGACGTGTTCCGCGATCTCGGCGGCCGTCTGCTCGGTCCCGAACTCGAGCACACCGAGAGTTGGCCGCCGCACCGCTGACTCGGTTGCGTCAGCGCGTGGCTCCGGATCGACGGAGGCGTGCCGGTAGGTTCACGCCCATGACGAGACCTGATGGCCGCAGCGCCGACGAACTCCGCCCGATCACCTTCGAACGCGATTTCACCGAGATGGCCGAGGGTTCGGTGCTGGTCAGCTTCGGTCAGACTCGGGTGCTGTGCACCGCCAGCGTCGACGACGACGTGCCCCGCTGGATGCGCAACTCCGGAAAGGGCTGGGTGACCGCCGAGTACTCGATGCTGCCGGGCGCATCGCCCGAGCGGATCAACCGCGAAGCCGCCAAGGGCAAGCAGAGCGGCCGGACGGTCGAGATCCAGCGTCTGATCGCGCGCTCGTTGCGCGCCGCCTGCGACATGACCGTGCTCGGCGAACGACAGGTCACCGTCGACTGTGACGTCCTGCAGGCCGACGGTGGAACACGTACCGCGAGCATCTGCGGTGGCTTCATCGCGCTGCACGACGCGCTGCAGCGGATCGTCGACCGTGGCGAACTGAGTCAGAACCCGCTCCACTCGTTCTGCAGCGCGATCAGCGTCGGCATCGTCGGTGGCGACCCCGTGCTCGACCTGCCCTACGTCGAGGACTCGGCCGCCGAGGTCGACATGAACGTCGTGATGCTCCAGGCCAACACCGGCGGCGAGCCGACCGGTGAGGCACGTTTCGTCGAGGTGCAGGGAACGGCTGAGGGAATGGCCTTCTCGAGGTCCGAACTCGATTCGCTGCTCGGCCTCGCCGAAGGTGGATTGACCACGATCGCCTCCATGCAGGCCGATTTGCTCGCGACACCGCCGACTCCGCGGCCTGCGGCTCGGTGAGCGAACTCCCGGAGCTCGTCTGCGCGTCGGCGAACCCCGACAAGGTCGCCGAGATCGCGCAGTTGCTCGACGGCGTCGTCGAACTGCTGCCCCGCCCGGGCGAGGTTCCCGATGTGGTCGAGGACGCCGACACCCTGATCGGGAACGCTCGGCTGAAGGCCGTGGCGATCGTCGAGGCGACCGGGCTCCCCGCCGTGGCCGACGACACCGGCCTCGAGGTCGCCGCCCTCAATGGCGCGCCGGGTGTGTACACGGCGCGCTATGCCGGAGAGGACTGCAGCTACGCCGACAACCGTCGCAAGATGTTGACCGAACTCGACGGTGTCGACGACCGACGTGCAGCGTTCAAGACCGTGGCGTTGGTGCGATGGCCGGATGGACGCGAAGTCGCCGTCGAAGGGGTCTGCGAAGGAGAGATCACCCGATCGGAGCGGGGCGCAGGCGGATTCGGCTACGACGCGATCTTCGCTCCCGTCGAGGGCCGCGGAGCGACCTTCTCGGAGATGGACGCGGCGACGAAGAACGCGATCTCACATCGCGGACGCGCGTTCCGGGCGTTGCTCGACGCGCTCAACCCGCCGCCGGCTTGACGGTCACAACGAAGCCGGAGTGGTCGCCGCCGACCACCTCGAAATCCTCGACCTCGGTGGAGACCAGTCCGTTGCCGGTGAGCGCGTGGTCGAGCCGGACGAAGGGCGGGAGGAGGCGGTCGGTCGGCCACGACGTCGACCATCCGTCACCGTCCGCGATGTGTGCGTCGACGAAACCCTGATCCAACAACGATCGGAAGGCTGGATGCCAATACGACGCGTTGAAGTCGCCGAGGATGAGCGTGGGCTCGTCGAGCCCCGCGGCTTCATCGGCGAGAGCTTCGAGTGAGTGCTTCCAGGCGTCGTGGTCGTGAACCGGGGTCGGCGGATGAACGGCGATCACCTGGAGTGACCCGTCCGGTGTCTCGACCTCGGCCGCGATGGTTCGACTGCGGTCCGCCTCGCCGGCGGGATCGCCGAGCGGATACTTCGACCACAGCGCCATCCCGCCCGCGAGGGGCCGGGCATCGTTGATCTGGTACGGGTACCGCGTCGAGAGTTCGTGGTTGCCCAGCGCGATCTCGTGGCGAAGCGTGTATTCGCTGAACGCGATCACGTCCGGATCGAGCCGGCCGAGTTCGTCGGCGACCGGAACGACGCTCGGATTGCTGTACAGGAGGTTCACCGATGCCGCGCTGATGCCCTGGGCGTCGGCGCGCACCTCGTCCTGGCCCGCCGGGAACACGATCGGAGCAGCGAGCAGCAGCGCGGAGATTCCGACGGCTGCCGACGCCACGGCGAGAGCATGCGATCGACGCCATGCGGCCCCGGCCGCGACGAGCGCGACGACCGGAATCCCGAACGGCGTCAGTGCCTGCGCCGTCGCAACCAGGCCGAAGCCGTCGATTCCCCACGCCTGAGTGAGCATGACCGTCCCGACTCCGGCGACCGCCGACCAGCCGACGAGCTCGGCGACCCGTCGCCCCGCTCTCTCGCGATTCATCGCGGGAAGGTTAGGGGCGCTTCGGTGCTCCCGCCGTCGACTCCGCCGATTCGCGAAGTGGACGTCGTACCCTGGCCGCGTCGCCGACGTAGCCCAATTGGCAGAGGCACGGCCTTTAGGTGGCCGTCAGTGTGGGTTCGAGTCCCACCGTCGGCACGACGCGTGACCCCACGTTCGTCACGTGACTGGGATCCAGGTCAGTGAGATCTGGGTGACCTTCACGTCGTTCGCCTCGAGGCCGACGGCGAGCGTGGTCGTGTCGTTGACGAGGTCGATCCACGTGTCCGTGATCTCGGCGACCTCGTCGGCGAGTTCGGTCTCGAGGGCGTCGAGATCGGCCTGGAGTCGGTCGAGTTTGTTCTCGGCCTCGTCGACGCGTTCGTCGGCGGCACGCGTCGTTCCCCGACGCCGGGCCGCGGATCCGGCGTCGCCGAGCAGCCCGCCGAGCAGTCCACCCTTCGACTTCTTTCCGCCGAGCAGTCCGCCCAACACCGATCCGGCGGTCGAGAACAGCTCGGAATTGCGCTTGCTCGTCGACTGCGCCTCGAGCACGTCGATCCGGTCCTCGAGCGCAGCGGAGCGCTCGCGGATCCGCTTCGCCTTCGTCTCGTACTTGTCACGCAGCTTGGCGACTTCGGCGTCCGCCCGCTCCTCGGCGACGGTGAGGCAGCGGGTGCGGAACGCGTCCTCGTCCTCACCCGGTCGGCCGTAGAGCTTGAGCCCGGCGTTGGCACCGATCTCGACCTGGGACGTGCGAACGAGTTGGTCACGGATCGCCTTGCCGAGCGAGGTCCAGTACGTCTTGTTCGCGATCTTCGCCTCGGTCAGCCGGTAGATGCCGTCGGTCGTCGGCTCGGGACGCAGGTCGCGATCGTCGTAGTCGACGTTCTCGATCAAGGAGGCGTCGATCTGCTCGGTGAGCGGGAAGAGCACGCACTCGAACTCGTCGTCATGGACCAGGTCGGCCTTCGTCTCGTCGTAGCGGAGTTGGACGCGGGCGACCGCGGATGCGACGAACGTGGTACCA
>NZ_JBAVYV010000545.1:0-1798 GCF_049588435.1 Ilumatobacter sp. | reverse complement strand
CACACCCGCTGATCGACGCCCGAGGCCATCAGAGCAGGACGAGCGCGAGCGCCAGCACGGCGAGCGTCGCCGTGATCCACGCGATGAACGTGGTGCGCGGTGCGACCCGGATGGATCGCAGGGGCTGCTCCACTGCGACGTGCAGCCCGACGGCGATGATCAACGACGCGAGCACCTTCAGGACCAACAGCGGCCACCCGTCGAGGCCGGTGCGGGCCGGGGTGAGGCACAGGATCGTCGGCCAGTGCACGACGTACCAGCTGTAGCTGAGCCGACCGATCATCACGGTGGGGCGCGTCGCGAGGAAACGGGTCAGCGGCCCCGCCACCAGCAACGACGCGATCAGCACGGCGTTGACCAACGAGATCGCTGCGTATCCACCGTGCAACAGCCACGGCGGGTCGTAGTCGGTGGTCATCGCGAGGCCGACCAGCAGGATCGCCGCGATCGGGCCCGCCACCCTCAGTCGGCGCGCGTGGCGAACCGGCAGCGTCGGTCTGACGTGGAGCAGGAGCGCAAGGCCACAGCCGGCGAGTAACTCGCTGCCACGGCTGTCGGTCCCGAACTCGAGCCGGTACGCCGGCCCGGACACCAGCAGTTGGACGAGCAATGAGGACACCCACCCGAGCGCGACGAGGATCGACAACGTGCGAATCGGCCGGGCGGTACGCCAGGAGATGACGACCGCCGTGGACAGTACGACGTAGAACTGTTCCTCGACGGCGAGTGACCAGAACGGACCGAGCGGTCCGACGATCGTGCGCAGCAGGTTGTCCTCGCCGCCGGCGATCACGTTCCAGTTCGACCAGCCGAACAGTGCAGCGGCGGCTTCCTGCCACTGCATTCCCGGCCAGAGTGCACTCGACAACAGCACGACCGTGCCGACGACCACGATCGACACCGGAGCGAGACGCTTCAGTCGGCGACTCCAGAAGTCCGCGAGATCGAGGCCTGCGGGCGACGACGAGCGACGCACCAGCAGCGTCGTGACCAGGTAGCCCGACAGCGTGAAGAACACCGAGACGCCCAGAAAGCCGCCCGGAGCGACACCGGGGAGTCCGGACGTCGCTCCGGCGTGGAACAGCACCACGGCGATGACCGCCCAGGCCCGGAGCCCGTCGAGCGCGGGGCGGTATTCGATCGTGCGGCTCACGCGTCGGACTCGTCGAGGCGAATATCGTCCGAGGCCGACCCGATCCGCGCCGGTACCGCAAGCGCCGAACCGACGACCAGGATCACGCCGAGGAGCGTCCAGCCGTTGAGCCACTCGAAACGGACCGGCCAACCGGCGTCGGGGAACGGCGGATCGGTGCGCACCACGAACGTCACGACGAGGCCACCCCCGAAGATGATGACGGCACCGGCGATGCCGACGATGCGTTGGCTCCATGTTCGAGATGCGAGGAACGCGACCGTCCACACGATGGCGGCCGGTACCGCCCAGATCCAGTCGATGAACACTGCCGCTGCGACGCTGGTGACCGCCGCCGACACGATGAGCGCTCGAAGCGACGCATCCGTCCGCACGTCCGCGGCGGGAGTGAGACCGAGCGCTCGGCGCACATCGAATCGGCGCCGATCCCGGAGCACCAGGACGATGCATGCCAGTACGGACAGCGCGGTCAAAGCGAAGGCGATGTTCAGGCTGCGCTGAGCCGTCCACTCGATCTCGACCCGGGTGGTCGTCGTCGTCGGTGCGAGCCACCAGCCGTTCGCGTTCCCGTCGATCAGCACCGGTTCACCGAGATCGGTGCCCTCGGCGCTCGCCGACCAGGCGGGGTTGAACCCTTCCCCGAGG
>NZ_JBAVYV010000544.1:0-3231 GCF_049588435.1 Ilumatobacter sp. | reverse complement strand
GCCGTGGTGGGTGCTCGCGGGCGGGGCAGCGGTGGCTGCGGTGGCAGCACCGTCGACCGAGTGGACCGCGGTCGCCGTGGTGTCTTTCGTCATCGCGTCCGTGATCGGCGCACAGCGGATCGCCTCGCCCGTCGCTCGCTCGGCCGCTGCTGGGGGAGTGGTGCTGGTGCTGCTCCACCTCGAGATCGGTGGGTTCCACGGCAGTTCGGCGTTGGTGGCCGCGATCGTGGCCGGAACGATCGCGATCTCCGGAGTGATGCGTCGCCGCCACCTCGTCCGCCGAACGACCAAGCGCGTGATCCTCGCAATGGCCGTTGCCGTGGGGGTGGCGATCATCGGTGTGGGTGTCGCCGCCGCGTTCTCGTACGGCGACGTGCGCGACGGCGAACGAGCCCTTCGCAACGCGGTGTCGGCATTGAGCGACGGTGATGTGCAGACGGCTTCGGAGCAGCTGTCGGTCAGTCGGGAATACCTGGGCTCGGCGTCGGATTCGTTCAGTCGCCCGTGGGCGAAGCTTTCACACGCCGTCCCACTGCTCGGCCAGCACGTCGACGTCGTATCGACGTCCTTGAACGAGGCCGAGGTGCTGGCGGACACGGCGTCGACCGCGGTCGCTCAGGTCAACATCGACTCGTTGCAGATCGTCAACGGTGTCGTCGACCTCAACGCGATCGAGCTGCTGAGCGTGCCCGTCACCGACGTGTCCAAAGCGCTGGTCAGGACGTCGAGCGAGCTCACCGATGCTCGCTCGGACTGGTTGGCCGGCCCGTTGGGTGATCGGTTCGACGAGATTCGTTCCGAGATCGATGACCTCCAAGATCAGGCGGTGAAGGGACTCGCGGCGATCGACGTCGCCCCCGCGATGCTCGGCAAGGACGGACCACGCACCTACTTCATGGCGTTCACGACGCCGGCCGAGGCGCGTGGCCTCGGTGGCTTCATGGGCACCTGGGCGGAGTTGAAAGCCGACGGAGGACGCATGGAGGTCGTCCGCACCGGCTCGACGATCGATCTCACGAGGGGAATGAGCAGCCCGCGACCGATCCTCACGGGCCCCGAGGACTATCTGAACCGCTACGGCAAGTTCGGTGCGGGCGGCGGTGACGTTCCCGTGGCGATCGACTTCTGGTCGAACTACACGCTGTCTCCTGACTTTCCCGACATCGCCGAGGTGGCAGCGCAGCTGTATCCGGCATCCGGTGGGACCGAGATCGACGGAATGATCGCTCTCGACGTCGAGACGATCGCCCGATTCCTCGACCTCACCGGCCCGATTCAGGTCGAGGGGCCGGACGGAACGATCCGTCTCACCGACACCAACGCCGTCGACTACCTCCTGCGTGGCCAGTACGCCGACATTGCCGACGACGACGTTCGCGACGAGATCCTCGAGGAACTGACCACGACCCTCATCCAGGACATCTTCGGGGGAAGCCTGCCCGGCCCACGTGTTCTGGCGACGACGCTCGGCCCATCGATCTCATCGGGCCGGCTGGTGATGTGGTCACTCCACGAGGACGACCAGCCGGCGCTGGAGACGATCGGGATCGCAGGTGAGCTCCCGCCACCGTCGCCTGACGGGCTCGCCGTGGTGAGCAACAACGCCGGTGCGAACAAGCTCGACGCCTATCTCAAACGCAGCATTGCCTACGACGCCGTGGTCCACGAGGCGACCGGTGAGCTGCGCGCCACTGCCACGATCCGTCTCGCCAACGACGCCCCCGAGGGATTGCCGCCCGACGCTGGCGGTAACCCGGTCGGCCTCCCGGACGGAACCAATCGGATGTACCTCTCGATCTATTCGCCGTGGGGCTTCACCTCGGCGGAGGTGAACGGTGAGCCGCGCGGCATGAACGCTCAACAGGAATTGGGTTGGAACGTGTATTCGACGACGGTCGACATTCCCCGCGGTGAGGAGATCGAGGTCAAGCTCGATCTCGCCGGGGTCGTGGAGGATGTGGACAACTACGGCTTCACCCTCCGGTCGCAGCCGATGACGTTCCCCGACGTGGCCCGAATCGACGTACGAGACACGACCGGCGCAACGTGGGTGTCATCCCACAAGATCCGAAGCGGCGTGGAGGAAATGTGGCGCGACCGGGACACTGGAAGCTAACGTTTACAACGTCAGTGGATCATCGGCGCCTGAAGCGGGCGTCTGTTGTGAAGATCGACCCTTGTGGAAAGCGGGAATGACATCGTGAATCGGACAAAGAACTCGGCACTTCGACTGGTTGCAGCTACCGCTGTGGCTGGCGTGATGACCTTCGGTGTGGCGGGGAATGCCTCAGCCACGCCGGTTGACCCCGACATCCCGACCGAGAGCTACCCGATGCCCACCGATCCGGTGACCGTTCCGCCGACGGTGGTCAAGCCACTTCCGGCAACCGGTAGCGACTCCACGGGCACGTGGATCAAGATCGGCGGCGCCACGGTCCTCGCTGGAGGCCTGCTGGTCGCTGCGACGAGCCGACGCCGCAATCACGAGCAGGCGGAGGCATGACCGACATCATCGAAGAATCTGATGTCAAACCCGGCGGCATCGACCGCCGCTCTGCCCTCAAGAAGGCCGCCGTCGGTGGGGCGATCGCCTGGTCCGTTCCGACCGTGTTGTCGAGCAAGGCGGTGGCCGCTGGAGAAGTTTGCACGCCAAAATGCGATCCGAGTGTCGTTCCAGCGCTCGTTAGCGGATGCTCATATTGTCTTGATTCGAACTCGAAGACTGCATCGATCGTCGTCGGCGCAGGGGGTGACACGGGCTGCGGGGTATGCGGAGGTACGTCGTCCACCACTTTCAGCGTCGTTCCGCCGTTGGGGTTCCAGAGTCTCAATGGCCAGGGCAACCCAACCGGTCCGGTGCACGGCGCGACGTTTGATCCTTCCACCAACCGCATTGTTGTGATTCCAAACGGAGGTGGCGCGCTGGGACAAGGTACGTACAGATCAACCGCGGGCGGTCTGCAGTTGGCGACGACTTGCACGGACCGGAGCAACAACACTGTGACGCTTACATGTACGTACAATCTCGAGTTTCGCTACCAGCCAAATAACGGGTCGTGCAATAATCAGCCGGCGGGATCGTGCACGGAGGTCGGCACAATTGGTAGCTTCGCAGCGACTCTTCAGAACCCATGCACGCGTACGTGTGACGGGGTACCCGAGCCGCTGTGATTCCACCGGTCGTCGCAATCGCACCTGGCGCTTGCGGCTGGACGATCGAGTCTGATCGCG
>NZ_JBAVYV010000543.1:0-6742 GCF_049588435.1 Ilumatobacter sp. | reverse complement strand
ATCTCTCCCATCACCGGACGCTTCTCGCGGTCGCGTCGTCCCGCACAGCCGAAGACGGCGATCGTGCGGGCATCGGCGATCTCCCGGGCGGCGGTGAGGAGCACCTCCAACCCGTCGGGGGTGTGTGCGTAGTCGACGACGACGGAGATTCCGCGGGCGGTCGTCTCCGCTGTCTCGACCAGTTCGAAACGCCCCGGAACGGTGCCGACGTCGGCGAGACCGGTCATCGCCGTGTCGAGGTCGACCGGAAGTTGCTCGACGATCGACAACGCCATCTGCGAGTTCGACACGTTGAAGCTCCCGCCGAGCGCGACGCGCACCTCACGGTCGTGCCACCGGTACCGGTGCGCCGCCGCACCGACCTCGACGTCGAGCAGGTCGTCGTGGTCGATCGTGATGAGGCGCATCGCATCGTCGCCGACGCGGTCGCTCAGGGTGTCGGCGAGCAGGCGCCCGTGGGCATCGTCGACGTTGACGATCGCCAGCGGCGAGAACCTCGATGTGAACAGTGCCGACTTCGCCCGGAAGTACTCCTCGGGCGAGCCGTGCAGATCGAGGTGGTCGTGTCCGAAGTTCGTGAACGCGACGACATCGAAATCCGTGCCGTCGATGCGGTGGAGCGCCAATGCGTGCGACGACACCTCCATCACCGCGGCCGACTTGCCCTCGGCGACGAAGCCGGCGAGGGTCGCGTGGAGATCCGGCGCCTCAGGGGTGGTGCGAGGACCGTGGAGCGTTCCGATGATGCCCGTCGGGTGCCCACTCGCTTCGAGGAGCGCGTGCACGAGTTGTGCGGTCGTGGTCTTGCCGTTGGTTCCGGTGATCCCGACCGTCATCATCTGCAGGGCCGGATCGCCCCATGCGAGCGCCGACGCCGGCCCGACGGCACGACGTGTGTCGTCGACCACGATCTGCGGCGTTGTGCCCACGTCGCCGAGTTCGTGATCGACGAGCAGTGCGGCCACGCCCTGCTCGACCGCTGACGAGGCGAAGCGATGACCGTCGAACGATTCGCCGCGCAGGCACGCGAAGATCTGGCCGTTCGAGATCGCACGCGAATCGTGGGTGATGCCGCGCACGATCGCAGCGGCGTCCCCGACCACGTCGGCCGCGATCCCGCTCGACCGCAACCGGTCGACGATGTCCCCGAGGCTCACGGGGTTCGCGTGGTCGGCCATCTCAGCTTTCGCATCCCTCGCTGGTCTCGGCCGGCTGGATGCCCAGTTCGTGGATGATCGTCGGTGTGAGGTCGGCGAAGACCGGGGCGGCGGCGGTTCCACCGAACCGGTCGTCGCTCCCCGCCTGGGGCTCGTCGAGTGCGACCAGCACGGTCACCTGCGGGTCATCGGCCGGGTAGAAGCCGGCGAAGCTCGCGTAGTAGATGCGGTTGCCACTCTCGTCGTAGTACGTGCCGTTGTCCGCCGCCTTGAAGGCCGTGCCGGTCTTTCCGGCGATCGGAAGGCCATCGACGGCGGCGCGGCTGGCGGTACCCGAGCAGACGACGTCCTTCATCATCGCGGCCGTTTCACGAGCGGCTTGTTCCGACACGACGCGGCGGGTGGCCGACGGCTCCACCTCGCTCGTGGTTCCGTCCGAACCGACGACCTCGCGCACGAGTTTCGGAGCGACGTAGACGCCGTCGTTCGCGATCGTGTTGATCGCCGACACCATCTGCAGCGGCGTGCTGGACATGCCCTGGCCGTACGCGACGGTCACCCGTTCGCTGCCCCACAGTTCGTCGATCGGCTTGAAGATTCCAGGCGATTCGCCCGGGAACTCGAGGTCGGTGACCTCTCCCAGGCCGAACGCCTTCATGTAGTCGTAGTGGACGTCGGCGCCCATCTCCTGCTGCACTGCAATCGTGCCGAGGTTCGACGATTCCACGAGGATGTCGGTCACCGACATCGCCTCGAGTCCGTGGGGGTGCGCGTCTCGGAGCACGACGTCGTAATACTCCTTCCATCCAGGGACCTCGAAGGCGGTGTCGGGGGTGACGACACCTTCGTTCAACGCCCCAGCGATCGTGATCACCTTCGCCACCGAGCCGGGTTCGTAGCTGTCGACCGCGACGAAGTTGCCGCTGGTCACGTGCGGTTCGCCGGTGTCGGCATCGCGTCGAACCGAGGCATTCCCGTAGATCTCGCCGGTGTCGGTGTCCATCACGACGATGAAACCGCCCCGAGCGTTGATCTCGGTGACCCGGTCGATCAGCACCTGTTCGGTCGCGAACTGGATCGAACGGTCGATCGTCAGCACGAGATCGTCGCCGGCGACCGGCTTCTCGACGACGACTTCGGAACCGGGGACCGTGCGGCCACCGGGGGCAATCTCTCGGGTCATCGCCCCACCGGTGCCGGCGAGCACGTCGTCGTACTGCAACTCGAGCCCGGCGATTCCGTCGCCGTCGATGTTGGTCCGGCCGAGCACGGTCTGTGCGGTGTCGCCACCCGGCATCTCACGGCGCGTCTCGGCATCGACGTTGACCCCGGGCCGATTGAGCGCGGCGATCTGGTCGCCGACGCTGTCATCGACCTGGCGCGCGACGTAGACGAATCCTCGATCGGCCGTCGTGACTTCGTCGAGCAGTTCGTCGACCTTCTCGTCGGAGAGGCCGAGAAGATCGTCGAGGAGTTGGACCGTGGCCGGAGCGTTCTCGATCAGTTTCGGGTTGATCGAGATCGCTGCCGCAGGGACCGACATCGCCAGCTCGTTGCCGTTGCGGTCGAAGATCGTGCCCCGCTGTGCGATGACTTTCGTCGCACGTTCCCACTGCTGGGCTCCCGCCGAGCGCAGGGTCTGCGCGTCGGTGGTCTTGATCATCACGACGCGCCCGATGACCACGACCAGGAGCAGAGAGAGCACCAGCAGCGAAGCGATCAGGCGGCGTCGCGGACTGCCGGACTTCTGATCGCGGGCGCGAACCTCCGGGCGCGGCGCGCTGATCCGGCGCCGGACGGCCTCGTTGCGCTGTTCGCGGGTCTGCGGCCGACGCCTGGTCCCACGCGGGGGTGTTGCCGACCGCCGCTTCGACTTCGGCTGGGGATTCGTCGTCTGCCGCTTCTTCTTCGGGCTCGGGGCGTCACGGCGTTCACGAGTGGGAGACGCTGCAGCACGCCGCTCGCCCGCAGGTGATGCCGACGTGCGCCGCTTCTGTTTCGGCTGGGAGGCGCTGGGCCGCCGGCGGGGGGCGGGGTCGCGTTGCTTGACGAGTGGTTCGTGGCGCCGGTTCACGGTTGACCCTCGGACACGGCCTTCACGTCGCGGAACTGGTCGAGTGGACCCGTTTCGACGATCACCCGCACCGCATCGTCGTCGGTCACTCCGGCCGCAGCGAGCTGGCGTGCGAGCACCATCGGGTCGACATCGACGAAGCGGACCCCATCGGCGGGCACCATGCCGAGTGCCGTTGCCTCGTCTGCGATCCGCTGCGGCGAACGCAGCACGGCGCGGTCGCGACGCAGTTCGTCGAACCGGACGCGTTCGTCGGAGACCTGCTGATCGAGTTGATCGACCTTCAGCTGACGCTGCGCCAACTGGGTGTGGAAGACCGCGGCGCCGAGCATGACGACGAGCACGACGCACAGTCCCACACCGCCGATGATCGCCGGCCAGCGTGGACGTCCGGCGGCGACCACGCTCAGCGCGGGGGCTTGGCCCGATGCTTTCGGGGTGTCGATCTCGTCGGTTCGACGAACGGCGGCGAGGGCCATCAGCGGTCACCCTTCGGCATCGGTTCGGTCTTCTCGACGACACGGAGGAGGGCGCTCGTCGAGCGCCGGTTGCGTTCCTGCTCGGCCGACGAGGCCCGTTTCGGGATCCCCCGAACGACGCGGACGGTCTGGATCGCCCCGCAGACGCAGGGCAGATCATGGGGGCAGTCACACGCGCCCGCCGCGATCGCGAAGCGTTGTTTGGCGATCCGGTCCTCGCCGGAGTGGTACGACAGGACCGCAACCCTTCCGCCGGGAACCGTCGCAGCGACCGCGCGGTCGAGGGCATCGGGCAGCACGTCGAGTTCGGAGTTCACCTCGATGCGGATCGCCTGGAACGTCCGCTTGGCTGGATGTCCGCCCGTGCGGCGCGCGGCGGCCGGGATCGCGGCCGTCACGATCTCCGCGAGCTGGACCGTGCTCTCGATCGGGCGGGCCATCACGATTGCGTCGGCGATCCGGCCGGCGAATCGTTCGTCGCCGAGGGTCGAAATGACGCGTGCGAGTTCGTTGCGGTCGTATCCGTTCACCACGTCGCCGCCGGACCACTGCTGGTCGTCGTTCATCCGCATGTCGACCGGTCCGTCGTGACGGTAGGAGAAGCCGCGTTCGGGACGGTCGAGTTGCGGCGACGAGACGCCGAGATCGAACAGCACACCGCTGATCTCACTCACGCCGTGTTCGGCGAGTGCCTCGTCGAGTTCGTCGAAACGGCGACGGCTGACGCGCACGCGATCGGCGAAATCGGTGAGGCGAGCGAGGGCCGCGTCGATCGCGTCGGAATCCTGGTCGATTCCCAGGATGTCGATGTCGGGTCGCCGACTCAGCAGCGCGTAGCTGTGGCCGCCTCCGCCGAGCGTGGCGTCGACGACCGTCCCCGACGGAACCGCATCGAAGATGTCGGTGATCTCGTCGACCATCACCGGGTCGTGCTCGAAGTCACTCACTGGTTCATCTCCTCGAGTCCGATGGCTTCTTGTTGCTCGTACCGGCCCGGCTCCCAGATCTCGATCCGGTCGAGTGCTCCGAGCACGGTGACGGGCGTGTGCAACTCGACACCGGCGTGCGAACGCAGCCGTTGATCGACGAGGATCCGTCCCTGTTTGTCGATTCCGGCCATGACGACCGAGGAGGCGAAGACGCGTTGCTTCGCTCGTGAGATCTCCCCGGTGCGGACCTTGTCGATCATGTCCTGCGCCTCGGCCTGGAAGACGTCGACGCTCATCATCCGTACGCAACCGTCCTCGCCGTACGTGAGGTAGCACTGCTCGCCGATGGTGCTGCGGAACGACGGCGGCAACGCCACCCGTCCTCGCTCATCGAGCTGACGCTCGTACACACCGACAAACACGTTGTTGATCGCTTTCTGCCATGAATGTCCCGCGGTCCTGCCAGGTCGGGGATCGACGGGACACTCCCCCAACGTCCGCCATCCTGCCCCCATTTCTCCCCATCGTCAACCATTCGCCCCCACTTCATCCCATTCGCGCCGCCGATTCCTCCCTCCGCCGCGACCCCACCTCCCCGAAATTCGGACGGATCGAGACGCCCGGCGTCAACATCGGTCGGGATTTCGGGACCGCCCGCCGAAAACTTCGGCGGATCGTGACGGCCAGCGTCGGGATCCATCGAATTTCGGGAATGGGGTCCGGCGTCAGCGGACGGAGCGCAGGGATGCGAGCAGGTACTCGGGCACGGCGTGGGCGACCGCCGCGGACACGATCGCTGGTGGGCGCAGCAGCCCGACGTCGAGATCGTGGTGCAGCAGGCCCGGGAGGATCGCCGAGTCGTACTCGTGATACCAACACGCCTGGAGACGTGCCGCCGCGCGCGTCCGGCGTTGGCTGATCCCGACGAGCTTCGCTCCGCCGAGCGTCAACTCACCCGGCCCGAGTCCGTCGAAGCACACGAGACGCGACCAGCCCGTCGACACCATCGCTCCGTCGTGGACGACTGCCCCGTCGGTTCCGGCGGCCGAGAACGCCTCGACGAAACGCTCGCCCAACCACACCATCGGGCGATGGACGTCGTCGGCCCATCCCGGCGATCCCGCCGGCAGGATCACGTCCACCCAGACCACCTGGTCGGGCACGAGCAGAACCGCTCCCCCGCCGCTGCGGCGCCGCACGACATCCACCCCTGCACGGCGACAGGCATCGAGGTCGACTGCGTCCTCGC
Organism: Ilumatobacter sp.; assembly: GCF_049588435.1. Classification (GTDB taxonomy): domain Bacteria; phylum Actinomycetota; class Acidimicrobiia; order Acidimicrobiales; family Ilumatobacteraceae; genus Ilumatobacter_A. Next base: position 854 of record NZ_JBAVYV010000543.1, on the reverse strand, counting down.
GCTGTGTCGATCCCAGGACGACCGCCGGCGCGGTGATCTCGTGCACCCACACCTCGGCTCGAGGCGGGTCCGGGATCTCCAACGCGTGGAACTCTGCTGCTGTGGAACGCCGACGAACGACGCGGTAGGCGGTCACGAGGCGATCGGCAGGTACCGGCGCCACGCGTCGGGAACCCCGCTCACCGACACCACGACCCAGGCGGACGAACGCGGAGCGCGACACGGTTTGGCCAGACGCATGCCCGCCTCGTCCGGGGTCCGATCTCGCTTGTCGAGGTTGCACGGTCGACACGCGGCGGCGACGTTCTCCCAGGTGTGCGTGCCACCACGCGAGCGTGGCATCACGTGATCGATCGAATCCGCGTGCGCGCCGCAGTACTGACAGCGATGGTCGTCGCGGGCGAAGATCGCCCGACGCGAAAGTGCGGCCCGACGTACGAAGGGGACCTTGACCATGTAGCGCAGCCGGATCACCGACGGACTCGGGAAGCTCAACTTCTCGGATCGGAAGAGCAGACCATCGTTCTCCAGGACCTCGGCCTTGTCGGACAGGACGAGGCAGGTGGCACGACGCGAGGACACGACACTGAGCGGCTCATAGCTGGCGTTGAGAACGAGCGCGCTGTGCATGACGGCCGACTTTAGTGAGCCGTCAGATTCGGTGTTCCCACGTTTTGCACCATCGGAGATAGTTCACCACATCGTCGGGCTCCCACGCATGACGGGGGTCCCCGTACTGCGTCAGCAGCCGGAACTCGAGATAGTTCCCCGACGGAATCGGGAGGAACGGTCGACGTCGCCACCAGCCCGGTGCCGTCGTGCGCCGCGCCTGGCGGAGCGCGGTCGGCCACAGC
>NZ_JBAVYV010000542.1:0-2182 GCF_049588435.1 Ilumatobacter sp. | reverse complement strand
TCATCTCGTCATCGTCGCGGGCGGCGAAGCTCACCGCCATCGGGAGGTCGATCGCGACGACCGGGCGTCCTCGTTCGTTCGCCCAGGCGATCGCCTGCCACTCGGGGCTGAACGTGGCAAAGGGGACGAAGCGCGCGCGGCCGGGATCGTTGGCCACGTATCCGAGGAGTGCGACGGGCGGGTCGAGGCCCGTTTGTCCCACCCAACCGAGGCTGGATTCGATGTCGGCAGGCGCCTCGACGAGCACGGCGTCGGGATCGAGTTCGTCGAGCGCGCTGACCACCGACCGTGCCGAACCCGGACCGTGGTGCCGGATCCCGAGCAGGTGAACCGTCACATCAACCCCTCGACGATGCACATCGGTGCCAGGCACCAATGTGCATTTCCCAATGTGCATTTTTGTGGTGGTTCGGCCGAGTCGTCACGTGTCGAGATCGCGGCATGCCTCGTAGAAGTCTCCCCAGTCGGGGCGTTCCGCGACCACACCTTCGAGATACTCGCGCCATGCGACCGCGTCGTGGATCGGATCGCTGACCACGGCTCCGACGATTCCGGCGGCGACATCGACCGGGGTCAGCGTGCCATCGCCGAAGTGGGTCGCGAGGGCCGATCCGTTGGTGACCACCGAGATCGCCTCGGCGGTCGACAGGGTGCCCGACGGGACCTTCAACGACGTCCGCTCGTCGAGCGTCAGTCCGTTGCGGAGCTCGCGGAAGATGGTGACCACGCGGCGGATCTCGTCCGCTGCGGACGGAATTTCCGGAAGCGCGAGCGCACGGCCGAGTTCTTCGACGCGTTGCGACACGATCGCGACCTCGTCCTCGATCGTCGCCGGGAGCGGCAACACCACCGTGTTGAAGCGTCGTCGCAATGCCGACGAGATGTCGTTGACACCTCGATCGCGATCGTTCGCCGTGGCGATCAGATTGAAGCCCGGGACGGCCAACAGTTCCGTGTCGAGTTCGGGGATCGGCAGCACCTTCTCGGACAGCACGGTGACGAGCGCGTCCTGCACCTCCGGTGGCATCCGGGTGAGTTCCTCGACGCGCACGATCGCCCCGCGTGCCATCCCGCGATGGATCGGGCTTGGCACGAGAGCGGCTTCGCTCGGTCCGTCGGCGAGCAGGCGGGCATAGTTCCACCCGTAACGCAGCGTCTCCTCGGTCGTCCCCGCCGTGCCCTGGATCAGCAGGGTCGAGTCTCCACTGATCGCGGCGGCGAGGTGCTCACCAACCCAGGTCTTGGCCGTTCCCGGGACGCCGAGCAGGAGCACGGCCCGATCCGTCGCGAGCGTCGCGGTCGCGATCTCGATGAGGCGACGCGAGCCGACGTACTTGGGGATGATCACCCGGTCCGACGATCCGCCGACCGGTCCGCCCATCAGGTAACGGACGACCGCCCACGGTGAGAGCTTCCATCCCGGTGGGCGGGGACGATCGTCGACCTCGACGAGCGCGGCGAGCTCGTCGGCGTACTCGTGCTCGGCGTGCGGACGCAGGACGGTGGTCGCGGCGACGTCGCTCATCGTCGGGACGTTACCCGGGCTCCTCGCTGCGTCCGGATCCCGCGAGTTCGTCGAGCATCCGGCTGCGCGTGGTGGCGAGATCGGCGAGCACCGACGCGAGGCCGTGCCCCGGGGAGCGGGGATCGACCGCGCCGAGGACGTCGGCGAGATCGACGAGACCTTCGGGCGCGCACCGTGCGATGACGTTGACGAGGACGGCCCGATGTGCCTCGACCAGCGTGCGGTCCTCGAGACCGATCGCGATCGAACCGCCGGCCTCGCTCCCCGATCGGGCGACCAGCGGTGCCAACTCGGGCGGGATCGGCAGGTCCGGGAGTTCACCGAGGTGTTCGCGTTCGGCCGTGGTGAGCGCGCGCCCGGTCGAGCTGTCGTCGAGATCGGGAACGTGGCCGATCAGCCACACTGCGAGCGGCCCCGCGGCGATCATCACGCGTGTTCGCCGAACCGGATCACGACGGTGTCGGCGCAGGGCCTGCGGTACGAGCTCGGGAGCGAGTCGACGACCGGTCTGGATCAGCGTGATCATCCACTCGTCTTCGAGCACCGGCCACGAGGACGTGATGTGGTGCCAGCGTTCCGCCGCTGCCGGTGTGCAGACGGGACGATCGTCCGGCTCGGGCGGTGCGAGCAGATCGGCGGGCGCGGCGGGACGGACTC
>NZ_JBAVYV010000541.1:0-14646 GCF_049588435.1 Ilumatobacter sp. | reverse complement strand
GGCCGGCACCCATCCGGCTGAGCGGGTTCACCCCGGGGCGGTCGCTGCGGCAGCGCGGGCCGGCCTCGACCTGTCGAGCGCGGTCCCCCACCTGTTGGGTCCGAACGATCCCGACGTTCAGATCATCACCGTGTGCGATCGCGCACGTGAAGAGCTCGATTCGCCTGCTGCCTGGTGGCACTGGTCGATTCCCGACCCGATCGCCATCGGAACCGCCGATGCGTTCGACGCTGTCGTCGAGGATGTTCACGTCCGACTCTCCACCCTCGATTCCTGACCGAAAGGCGTTGTCATGACCACCCCACGCACCCCAGAACGGCGCTCGACCGACGTCGAGAGAACGACGATGGAAGAACGGCTCGTCCGCAATTCCGCCGAGCGATTGCAGCGCCAGTTCGCCGGAACATTCAACACCGAGACGATCGAGCGATACATCCACGACTCACAGACGCAACTCACCTCCCAGGCAACGGTGTCGAGGTGGCTTCCGGTGCTGATCGAGCGGGTGACTCGCGACCGACTCCGCGCCGTGATGCGGCTCGACGGCATCGCCGACACCAAGCCCGCCGTGCTGTTCCTCTGCGTCCACAATGCGGGCCGGTCACAGATCGCGGCAGGTTGGATGCGCCATCTCGCAGGCGACCTGATCGACGTGTTCTCCGGTGGGTCGATGCCCGCAGCGGACAGCAACCAGGGCGTGGTCGACACGATGGCTGCGGTCGGAATCGACATCTCGACGGAGTACCCGAAGCCGTGGACCGACGACGTGGTCCGAGCGGCGGACGTGATCGTCAGCATGGGGTGCGGCGAGGCATGTCCGATCGTGCCGGGCACCCAGTACCTCGATTGGGACATCCCGAGTCCGACAGGGGGCCCCGCCGATGCGCTCGCAGAAGTCCGCGACGACATTCGCACCCGGGTCGAGGCCCTGATCGCATCGCTCGGAGTTCTTCGATGACGGTCAGGATCGGAATCAACGGATTCGGTCGGATCGGTCGGCTGGTCGTCCGTGCAGTGCGCGAACGGGACGACCTCGAGCTCGTGCACGTCAATGACATCGCGGGCGATGCCACGACGGCCGCGCATCTGTTGGAGTTCGACACCGTCCACGGTCGCTACGCGGGCACCGTCGGCACCGACGGGTCGACACTGACCGTCGACGGCCACGACATCACGTTCACGGCGCACGACTCCCCCGGTGCGGTGCCGTGGACCGATCGTGGCGTCGACATCGTCCTCGAGTGCAGCGGCGCGTTCAAGACCACCGACACGTTGCAGCCGTTCCTCGACGGAGGCGTCCGGAAGGTCATCGTGGCGGCGCCGGTGAAGTCCGACGGTGTGCTGAACATCGTGATGGGCTGCAACGACGACCTCTACGACCCCGCCATCCACGACATCGTGACCGCCGCGTCGTGCACGACGAACTGCCTCGCCCCCGTGGTCAAGGTGCTCCACGAGAGCATCGGGATCGAACGCGGTGCGATCACCACCATTCACGACGTCACCAACACCCAGGTGATCGTCGACGCACCGCACAAGGATCTCCGCCGAGCGCGCTCCGCACTCAACTCGCTGATCCCGACCACGACGGGATCCGCAACCGCGATCACGATGATCTATCCGGAGTTGACCGGCAAACTCGACGGGACCGCCGTGCGCGTTCCACTGCTCAATGCATCGCTCACCGACGCCGTGTTCACACTCGAACGCGATGTCACGGTCGACGAGATCAACGATCTGCTTCGCACTGCCGCTGCGGGCCAGTTGGCGGGAATCCTCGGGTTCGAGGAGCGCCCCCTCGTGTCGGCCGACTACACCAACGACACCCGCTCGGGGATCGTGGACGGCCCCTCGACGATGGTGATCGACGGACGAATGGTCAAGGTCCTGATCTGGTACGACAACGAATACGGATACGCGTTCCGGATGGCCGACCTTGCCACCAAGGTCGCCGCGTCCCTCCGCTGAACCGCTCGCGCCGTCCGACCGATGCGTCTACCGGCGCCAGAACAGCAGGTGGGTCACGCCGCTCGGACTCGGCACGGACTCGAAGTGGAACCGATCGAGCAGGTCGTCGGCGGAGGTCCAGAGTCGCTCGCCTCGACCGAGCTCGACGGGAGCGACGGCGACGTGCATGGTGTCGACGAGGTCGGCCTCCACGAACTGCCGAATGGTGGTGACCCCGCCTCCGAGCCGTACGTCCTTCCCACCCGCTGCATCCCTGGCCCGCTGCAACGCCTCGGCGGGCGTGGCATCGAGGAAGTGGAAGGTGGTGTCGGCGAGCGTGAAGCTGGGTCGGTGATGGTGGGTGAGGACGAACACGGGCGTGTGGAAGGGCGGATTCTCTCCCCACCAGCCGGTCCAGTCGAGGTTCTTCCACGGACCGCGCTGGGGGCCGAACTTGTTGCGGCCCATGATCTCGGCACCGATGTTGCGAGTGAAGTCGCGGGTGAAGTAGTCGTCCAGTCCGCGGGATCCACCGGGCTCAGTGCGATTCGGCCAGCTCGCCGTCGCGCCGGCCCACGACACGAGGTCGGCCGGGTCGGCGTGTCCGAAGGGCCGCTCGAGACTCTGGCCCTCACCGGCGCCGAACCCGTCCGTCGACACGCAGAAGTTCTGCACCCGGAGCAGCTGAGACATGGTTGATCCTCCCTCGGTGTTCGCTTCATGTCGGTTGACCGGCGGCTGGGGCCTCCCCCTCCCGTCACAGGAACGAACAACGTACACGCGGCTCTCCGACTCGTGACGCAGGTGACCACCTCGGAGTCGGCGGCGCGCAGCGATGCGCCGCGGTGGCGCTCGACGATCTCTCATCAACTCTGTGACACCCCCATGCGCATGATGGCCACATGAACAACACCGTCACCCCCATCGAGCGCATCGAGACCCCCGGCGCCCAGCAGTTGACCCTGCTGACGGTGCCCGAGAACCCCTCAACGGATCTGCAGCCGTCGTCGGCTCACGTCCGCTTCCAGCTCAGCACGACCACCCGCAAGCGCGGACTCGCCCACGTTGCCGAGATCCGTCGTCAGCTCGCCGAATCGCAAGAACAACGCGAAGCCCGGGTCGCCAACCCGCTTCCGCCGCGTCGTCCGCACGCCGCCTGATCAGGTCGATCGAACGAGCCGCCCCGGGCGTGCGCCGGTGTCAGCGTCGCGATCACGGGTCACCTCACCCGCACACACCGTCGCGACATACCCGGTGACGCCCTGGATCAACCGCGTCCCGCCGGCGGGAAGATCATGCCGAGCGACCGGAGGGGATACGGCGAGCGCAGCGTGATCGATCACGTTGATGTCGGCTCGCATTCCAGCAGCCAGCGCGCCGCGGTCGGCGAGCCCGTACAGGCTGGCGTTGCGGAGTGTCTGCTTGTGCACGATGTCCTCGATCGGGATGCGCAGGTCCTCCGCGCAGTCGCGCGTCCACATCGTGAGCTGCGTGGTCGGCATCGTGCCGTCACAGATCATCGTGACGTGTGCACCCGCATCGCTGAGGCCGGTCACCGTGGTCGGATCCGTCAGCATGCCGTTGAGCACCGACATGGCGCCGTGCGAATCCGGCGATGCCAGCCGAGCGAATCGCGTTCCGCCATCCTCGAGAAGGAAGTCGTACACCACATCGAGGATCTCCGAACCGGTCGTCGCGGCGATCGACCCGAACAGGTCCTCGATCCCGGGCTCGTAGTCGACCGGATCGGTCAGTGCGACCATCGCCGGCGCGGCATCGGTCAGCAGGCCGTAGAGGTTGTCCATCGACCCCGGCTCGTCCGGGGCAACACTCTCCTGAGACATCAACGTCTGACGGACCTCGGGATCGCGCATCGCCTGCACTCGCTCTGCCAACGACAGATCGGCGAGGCGCTCCAGGTACAGGGGCTTGCGCATGAATGCGTGATAGGCGCTCAGCCCGGTCAGGACACCGATCGGTCGCGACGACACCTGGGGGAACAGCTGCGCACCGGCTGCGTTCGCTTCGGCGACCATCGCCAGGATCTCACGCCACAGGTGCGGCTGGCCGATCGCTTCGAGCAGCGTGAACGTCACCGGACGGCCCGATGCGATCGAGAACTTACGCATCAGTTCGAACTCCTCGAACTGTGTCGACTGCTCGCCGTCGCCCATCCCACCGAGATCACCGAGCGCGCTCGCCGGGATCAATTCGAACACACCGCGCCCGGCGTTCTTCATCGCATCGGCGAAGGCCAGAACCTCCTCGTCGGCAGCGAACGTTCCCGGAACCGGTTCGCCCATCAGCGCACGGTGGCCGATGGTACGTGACGACGTGAATCCGAGCGCCCCCGCGCCCAACGCGGCCTCGACGATCTTCGCCTGGGCCTGGATGTCCTCGCTGGTCGCGTCTTCGTTGCGCCGACCCCGCTCCCCCATCGCGTAGTAGCGGACCGCGCCGTGCGGGATCTGTGCACCGATGTCGAGCGCGTACGTACGGGCCCCGAGCACGTCGAGGTAGTCGGCGAACGTCTCCCACTCCCCCCACGGAATGCCTTCGTACAACGCGGCGCCGGGGATGTCCTCCACCCCTTCCATCAGCTCGATGAGCGTCTGTTCCGAACCGGGCACCACGGGGGCGAACCCGACTCCGCAGTTGCCCATCACCGCGGTGGTGACACCGTTCATCGACGACGGAGCGAGCTCGTCGTCCCACGTGACCTGTCCGTCGTAGTGCGTGTGGATGTCGACCCAGCCGGGTGTCACGATCGAGCCGTCGGCGTCGATCACCCGCTTGGCGGTGCCGTCGACCTCGTCGCCGACCGCCACGATCCGGTCACCCGTGATCGCGATGTCGCCCGCGTACTGCGGCTGGCCCGATCCGTCGATGATCGTCCCACCGGAAATCAGAATGTCGTACATGTTTGCTCCCCTCAGCTTTCCGGAGTTTCTACTGCTCCCGAGTCACCGGGGACGATGCGGAGCGCTCCCGCTGCTGCGATGCACCGAAACGGTGGCCCTCAGCCTGCTGACGGAGCGAGGTCGCGTACCGCCTGCCAGTGATCGAGATCGGGATCGAGCGGGAGGATCGCGAGCGAGCTCGTCGTAACCCCGTTGTCGAAGTACGCCTCGATCTTCGCACGGCACTCGGCAGGTGATCCATGGACGATGAGGTCGTCGACGACCTCATCGGGGATCTCGGCCAACGCGGCCTTCCGGTCGCCGGCCTGCCACGCGTCCCACATTCCGCGCAGTGCGGCGCCCCGACCCATCCAGTCGTGGAAGGCGGCGTACACGGGAACGTTGAGGTAGGCCGCGATCGCGAACCGCGCGGATGCGCGCACCACATCGGCGTTCTCGCTCGGGCAGCAGAAGATCCGGCACACGATCTCCTTGTCGTCGCCGCCACCCGCATCGTTCACGATCCCGGCCACCGTCTTCACGTCTCCGGCCGAGAGCCAGTTGATGATCGCCCCGTCGGCCTCCCGGCCTGCGAGTCGGAGCATCCCTTCGCGGAGTGCTGCGACCAGGATCTGCGGCTTCTGCTCCGGCCGGATCCCCAGTCGGAAGCCGTTCACCTCGAACGTGTCGTAGCTCTGCTTGACCTTCTCACCGCCCAGGGCATCGTTGAGGAAACGCACCACGTCGCGGACCTTCTTGTACGGCTCCTCGAACGGGATCCCGTTCCATCGCTCGACGATCACGTTGCTCGACGAACCGACACCGATCGCGAATCGACCCGGTGCCGCGTCAGCGAGCGACGCCACACTCTGTGCGAACAACGCAGGAGAACGCGTGTACGCCGGCACGATCGCGGTGCCCAGACGCAGGCGGGGCTCCCATGCGGCGGCCATCGCCAGCGGGGTGAACGCGTCGGCCCCATCGGCTTCCGCCGACCAGATGTCGGTGTAACCGAGATCGGCCAGCTCGTGGAGTTTGGCCTCGTGCGAATGCAGCGGGCCGGGAAGCGGGACGGTCATGCCTGGTCGGATCGGAAGAGCCATCCGCCGACCTTACGCAGTCAACAATCCGACGACCGATTCAGCCGCACCCGACCGCGCTTAGGCGCAGCCGGTGTCCGAGCCGCAGGGGGCACTGAAATTGTACGTTGCGGAAACCGGGCCGTCGACGCACGTATTGTCGGTGTCCTGACCCAACGACTGGTCATTTCCCGATGAGGGCGGGCGAGTGCAGGTCCGATACACCAGTCCGCCACCTACGCGATTGCAAGCGATCGTGAAGACGATCGGAACATTGGAGTGAATCACGATCGGTTGGTTCTCGACCTTCGTCGCGGAGTAGATGATCTGGTCGGGGCCGGGGCTCACCAGCGCGTACACCGAGGACACCTGATCGCACGGGCAGGTGATCACACTGGGGAAATCCGCACCCGACAGGTAATAGTTGCGGACGCCGTTCTCTCCGCACTGGCGCCGGATCATCGGATTCACCTGAGGTGCCTGGTTGAGGGGTGGCGCGCAGTCGGGTGTGCAGGCGTCGGCGGCCGAGACCGGCTTGGACAGGACGACCGGTGCGGTCCAGGCGATTGCGCCGGCTGCAGCGGCCTTGGTCAACATGGCTCGCCGATTCACCTGGTGACGATCCAGCTCGTCCACATTGTCTGTCATTCGTCAAGCCCACCTTCTGATCACTATTCAATATCCCTAACTTGTTGCAGGATATCCAGTGGATCACCGAACGGCCGATCTGATCTCCAGGCAATCAGGGTTTCCAGAAGCGGGCGATCACCGATTGGCTCGCGGTCGCGAGGAGCGTGCCGTTTTCGGCGAACATGTGGACGAGTCCGTGCCCGAAGCCGCGCTCGACGGCGTGGATCCGGATGTCCATCAACACCCAGTCGGTCGGCACGGTCCGACACACCCGCAGCGTGTTGTCGAGGCTGTTCCCACCGCCGCGCCGACCCAAGGCGTGGCCGACACCCATCGGGACGAAGTCGCCCAGGATCGCGAGGGTCGTCGCGTCGACATCGGCGATCACGTCGGGGATTCGTGCCCACATCATCGTCTGTCCGTCCCCCTGGACGGCATCCGCCGTTTCGGTCGCGAGTTCCTCCCACTCGGCGCCCTTCACCATCCGCTGATCGAGCTTCTCCGTGATCGTGCCGATGCTGTCCTGGGCGATCGGACGCGGGGGCAGCGACATCGGCGTGGGAATGCCGTCGGGAAATTTCTCCCACTGGCCCGACTCGGGGATCGAACGGTCCCCGAGCGCCGCGTTGACGGTGAGGATCTCGCGATCGGCCACATGGCAGACCGCGCGCGCCTGGGTGATCGCGTGTCCTTCGACCGCGATCGTCACGTCGATGTCGACCACCTCATCGGGAGTCGCGTACGACAGGTACTGCGACGTCGCCCAGACGCACTGGCGACCGGACGTCCCTTCCAGCGCGGAGATCGCTGCCGCAAGTCCACACCCGCCGAACAGGAACCCACCGCTCACCGCGATCTTCCGCGTGACGGGCAGTTTCCAGCGAAACCGGTTGTGTGTCGGCTCGAGCCCGAGGAACGTCCGTGAGTCCATGCCGCAGCGATGGTAGATCGCCTCGCGACGGTTCGGTACGGTCCCCCCATGAGCAACGAAACATGGCAGGGCGATGCGGTCGGACTCGTCGACGCGTTCCGCAGCGGCGAGCGCACTCCGATCGAGGAACTCGACGCCGTCTACGACGCCATCGACGCGAGCACGCTCAACGCGATCTGCTTCACGGACCGGGACGCTGCTCGCGCCGCCGCACGTTCCGCTGACGTGTCCAAGCCGTTCGGTGGCGTGCCGATCGGGGTGAAGTCGCTCAACGAGGTCGCCGGATGGCCGAACGACCACGCGTCGGTTCCGTTCAAGGACGACATCGGCGAACAGACGACGACGAACGTGCAGCGCATCGTCGACGACGGTGGCGCAGTTCTCGCGGCGCAGACGACCTCGAGTGAGTTCGGCGGGGTCAACCTGACCCGCACCGTGCTGCACGGCGCCACCAGCAACCCGTGGAACGTCGAGCGCACACCCGGCGGATCGTCGGGGGGTTCGGCCGCAGCCGTTGCCGGGGGGATCCTGCCGATCGCGACCGGGGGTGACGGGGGCGGATCGATCCGCATTCCGGCCGGATTCACCGGTCTCGTCGGATTGAAGGCGACGTTCGGACGGATTCCGCTCGGCCCACGCACCACGTACGGCAACTTGACCGTGACCACCGGCTGTCTCAGCCGGTCGGTTCGCGACACGGCGCGGTGGTTCGACGTCACCAACGGTCACGATCCGACCGATCCGCTCAGCCTTCCGAGAGTCGAGGGCTGGGAGCGTGGCCTCGGGTCGCACGGAGACGAACTGAAGGGTGCCCGCGTCGCGTTGGCACCCGATTGGGGCGGTGCGACCGTCTCGCCGATCATGTGGGAACTGCTCGAAGAGTCCGCGACCGGCCTGATCGGCGAACGCGGACTCGTGCGGGTCGATGGTTCCGACACCCATGTGCCCCGGATGGGCGGCGCCTGGTCGATCTCGGGGATGATCGAGATCCGCGCGTTGCTCGGCGATCGGCTCCCCGACTGCCTCGACCAGTTGACGCCCGAGATGCGGTCGGGGCTCCGGTCGAGCGAGGGGAAGTACGGCGAGGAGGGACGCGCTCGGATCGAGAAGCGGCGGATGGACGTCAACGAGGCCATGGCGGCGATCTTCGACCGCGACACCGGTGTCGATTTCGTGATCACCGCGTCCAATCCCGACGTCGCATTCGATGCCAACGGTCCGCTCGCGTCGAGCTTCGGTGGGATCGAGGCCGGCGCCGCGAACAACGGTCGCCTCACCTTCCCGGCCAACCTGCACGGCAACCCGGCGATCTCCGTCCCCGCGGGTCACCTCGACGGTCTCCCGATCGGCGTGCAGATCATCGGCCGCCACTTCTCCGAGCCGCTGCTCCTCGACCTCGCTCTCTCGATGGAGCGCTCACGGCCCTGGCCCCTGGTCGCTCCCTGAATCTCACGCGCGTGACGGTGCTGCAGGTCCGCGCGCTTTACGGTGACACCCATGAAGGTTGCACTCACCGTCAATGACTTCCTGCGCCGCGGCGAACTGGTCTATCCCGACCGGATCGCCGTTGTGGACGAACCGGATCAGCCCGCCGAGAGTTGGGGATCGATCGACTATCGCGAGATGGCGCGCCGGGCGCGCGCGATGGCCGCCGGGCTCGACGAACTCGGGATCGCCGTGGGCGAACGAGTCGCGATGGTCAGCCACAACTCGGCACGACTGCTCACCGCCCTGTTCGGCGTGTCGGGTTCGGGTCGCGTGCTCGTGCCGATCAACTTCCGACTCGTCGCGGCCGAGGTCTCCTACATCGTCGAGCACTCCGGCGCCCGCATCCTCCTCGTCGATCCGGAACTGGCCGACGCGCTCTCCGAGGTCGAGTGCGAGCGCACGATGATCATCGGCGAGGAGAGCGACGCCGTGCTGATGAGGTTCGACGTCGAGCCCGAGCCGTGGGAGCCGGACGAGGACGCCACGGCCACGATCAACTACACGTCAGGTACGACCGCCCGACCGAAGGGGGTGCAGCTCACGCATCGCAACGTCTGGATCAACGCGACCACGTTCGGCTGGCACATGGGTGTGTCCGACCGCGACGTCTATCTCCACACGCTTCCCCAGTTCCACTGCAATGGCTGGGGGATGCTCTACGCCGTCAGCGCGATGGGAGGTCGACACATCATCATCCGCAAGATCGACGGTCACGAGATCCTCCGACGGGTCGAGGAACACGGGGTGACGCTGATCTGTGGGGCTCCCGCCGTCCTCAACGCGGTGCTCGACGCTGCGGCCGAACTCGTGGCCGAGGGCAAGCCGGTCCCCGGGCGCGACCGGGTTCGCATCGTGGTCGCCGGCGCTCCCCCGCCGACCAAGACGATCGAGCGGACCGAGGTCGAACTCGGTTGGGAGTTCGTGCAGATCTACGGGCTGACCGAAACGGCACCCCTGATCACGATCAATCGGACGCGCGAGGAGTTCGATGAACTGACACCGTTCGACCGCGCCCAGAAACTCTCCCGCGCCGGCGCCCCCAGCTTCGGAACGACGATGGCCGTCGACGAACAGGGCGAGATCATGGCGCGCAGCAACACGGTGATGGCGGGCTACTGGGAGCAGCCGGACCAGACGTCCGCCGCGATCCACGACGGGTTCTTCCACACCGGCGACGGCGGGACGATCGACGACGACCAGTACGTCGTCATCTCCGATCGGAAGAAGGACGTGATCATCTCGGGTGGTGAGAACGTGTCCTCGATCGAGGTCGAAGACGCGATCTTCCAACATCCCGACGTCACCGAGGTCGCGGTGATCGGCATCCCCGACGAGAAGTGGGGCGAACTCGTCACGGCACTCGTCGTCACGGTTCCGGGGAGCGACGTCGACGAGACAACCCTGATCGCGCACGCCAAGGGTCTCCTGGCCGGTTACAAGTGTCCGAAGAAGATCGAGTTCCGCGACGAGCTCGCCCGAACGGCGACCGGCAAACTCCAGAAGTTCAAGCTCCGCGCCCCCTACTGGGCCGACGTCGAACGCCAGATCAACTGAAGCTGCACATTGGTGCCTGGCACCAATGTGCAAGTCACTCGAGGGTGGCGTAGGTCGTGGTGCGGTCGTCGGCGGTGGTACCGGTGACCTCGGCGACGCAGGCCGCGAGGTCCTCGAGGTAGTCGTCGATCACCCCGGTGTTGGTGTTGCTCACCGTCGAGTGGAGATTGTCCGGCGGGGTCTGGCGATCGTGGTACCAGCCGCGGCGCAACAGCGCGTCTCCGAGTGCGAACGCGTCGACGCCGCTGTCCGGTTCGCCTGTCATCGCGACGAGATGGAACTGGCCGTCGCCGAGCACGCGAACACCATCGATCGCCATGATCCCGGCACGCATCCGATCGGCGTTGATCAGCGTCTGACGGGTCAGCTCGACGTAGCCGTCGATCCCGAGGTGTTGCATGACCGCCCACGCGCACGCCATCGGGAGACCCGACCGCGTGCCCTGCATGTTCGGCGATGCGTAGAACCCGCCGAGCCAGTCGTCGAACACGAACGTCTGGTACTGGCGCGACTGCTTCGTGCGGTGCAGGATCACCGACACGCCCTTCGGGGCGTACCCGAGTTTGTGGATGTCGGCCGAGATCGTCGTGACCCCGTCGACGCGGAAGTCCCACGGCTGGACCTCGCGGCCGAGTCGCTCAGCGAACGGCAGGACGAAACCGCCCATGCAGGCGTCGACGTGACAGTTCGCACCGACCGACGACGCGAGTTCGGCGATCGCGACGATGTCGTCCTGCACACCCTGCGGGTACTGGGGAGCGGACCCGACGACGATCGCCGTGTTCTCGTTCACCATCGCAGTCATCGCATCGACATCCGCGGTGAAATCGGCCCGGACCGGCGCCTTGCGAATCGTCAGCCCGAAGTTGTGTGCCGCCTTGTGAAACGCGGCGTGAGCCGTCTCGGCGAGCACGATCTCCGGCTCGGTGATGTTGCGTTCGGCTGCCGCTCGCTCGCGCGCCGCGAGCACCGCGCACAGGATCGACTCGGTCCCACCACTCGTCAGAAACCCGGCGACCGCATCGTCGCCGTGGAGCAGCGACGCGGTCCATCCGACCACTTCGCGTTGGATCGCGGCGAGCGAAGGAAACGCCTGCGTGTTCAACGCGTTCTCGTGCAGATACAGCTGGGCGGCGCGCTCGGCCACGTCGTGGACGGACGGCCCACCGTCGTAGACCATTCCGAAGGTCTTGCCGTCGGCCCAGCGGACGTCGTTCGTGCGCTTCTCCGTCAGGTCGGCAATGACGTCGTCGACCGGTCTTCCCTGCTGCCCCAGTGCTTCCATCCGGTCGAGTCTCGCACGAAGCGGCCGAGCCGGTCGATCATCCACCACACGCCGACGCCGCTGGCGATGGTCAGCCAGAACGCCAGCCCGTTGTGCATCGACGGTGTCAACAACGGCCAGACCTGCCAGTGGATCAGGAAGATCCACATCGATGCGGCGGCGATCGGTGCGATCAGCGTCACGACCGCTCGTGGCACCCGGACGGTCGGGAGCCAGATCAATGCACCGATCATCAGCGCGATCCGAAGTTCGCGATCGAACTGTCCGAAGTACCCGAATGTCACGACCACGGCGAGCACCGTCACGACCAGCCGTTTCCACGTGGAGTCCGCTCGCTGCGCACACCAACCGAGGGCGACGAAGCCAGCAACGGTGTGGGTCCGGAACATCTCGTTGTACTCGCCACCCCACTGGACCACGTCGAAGCGGATGACGAGTGTGAGCGCCAACACACCGAGGGCGAACACGAAGGGCCCGCGTCGCTCGACGCGTCGGACTGCGGGGATCGCGAACACGAGCGCAACGACGACCATGATCTGGACGAACGTCTCGAAGTACCAGTACTCCCATCGTCCACCGCGTCGCGCCGCGTCACCGGTGTAGTTGTTGACCAACAGCAACGCCCCGACGCTGTACCCGCCGACGATCAACATGTTGAGCCCGATCCACAAGGTGGTCGGGACCGCGACCCGAGCGATCGTGGAGGCAGAGCGTCGGAAACGTCCCGGGACGTCCGACGCCGTGAGTTGGAAGCGGGCGATGTTGTATCCCACGACTGCGAGGAGCGCATGAGCGCCTCCCGCCAACCGGAACACCCCCATGTGGGTGCAGACGATCAGCAGGATCGCGATCGCACGGATCAGCACACCGGTGTCGAGACGGGTCCAGAATCTGGACGATGGCATCCCGTCCTCGCGATGCTGCTCGAGCACCGCGATCGGGGTCAGGTGCCAGTCGGCGGGCAGATCGCCGAGCACCCGCTCCAACCGGACGGACATCTCGACGTACGAGAACGAGTCACCGCCGAGGTCGGCGAACGTCGACGAAGGATCGACGGCGTCGAGGCCGAGCACCAGTTCGAATGCCGCGGCAACGGTCCGGTCCGTCTGCTCGGTCGATCCGGACGGAACGACGCTGCGCCCGACCTCGACCAGCGACGGCCCATCGACCTTGCCGGACGCAGTACGTGGAATCTGCGGGATCGTCGCTGCGATCACGCGGGCCGCAGGGATCGACACCTCGGCGCATGCGCGGTCGTACAGCCCATCGTCCAGCGTGACCCGGTCGAGTTCATCGGATTCGGTGACCACGACGATCCCGTCGTCATCGCCGACGCACACGACCCTGCAGTCGGGCGTCGACAGCCTGTTCTCGATGTCGTCGAGGTCGACACGCTTCCCGTGGATCTTCACGAACCGACTCGCGCGCCCGACGAGTTCCAAGCGTCCGTCGCGATCCAGACGACCGAGATCACCGGTGCGCAACTCGCGCAGATCATGTCCGCGGGCGAGGTCACCCGACCCGCAGGCGTAGCCCATCATCACGTTGGGTCCGGTGTAGACGACCTCGCCGATCCCGGCGTCTCGATCGTCGCACGCGCGGTCGATCCGGAACGCTCCCCCGGGAATTGCGCAACCCACCGAGGTCGGATGCCGCCGCACCTCGTCGGGTGGGCTCACGGCCATCCGAGCCGTGGCCTCGGTCTGGCCGTACATCACGGCGAACCCCCACCCGGCCTCCTCGCCCAACTCGTCGAACCGTCGGACGGCATCGGGTTCCATCCGACCGCCGGCCTGCGTGAGGAGTCGCATCGACGGGACCCGGAGCACGTCGCGTCCCAGCCGTTCGATCATCTCGAACGTGTACGGCACGCCGGCGAGTGTGGTCACCTCCCAGCGTTCGACCGCACGCCAGAAGCACGGGTCGACGACGGCGTTGTCGGTGAGCACGATCGATGCGCCGGCCGCGAGATGCGAGGTGATCACGGACAGGCCGTAGCAGTAGTGGAGCGGCAGCGTGGTGATCGCCCGGTCACGATCGGACAGCTCGAGCGCCTGTGCGATGGCTCGTGCGTTCGAGTCGACGGCCGCAGCCGACAACCGGACCACCTTCGATCCGCCCGTGGTCCCCGACGTGCTCAGCAGCAGTGCGAGGTCCGGATGGAGGTCGTGCGCGGACGGTTCGTCCCATCCGGTCGGATGGGCGATCTCGACAGTCCCGCGTCCGCACGTGACGACGGTGTCAGGGTGGTACGTCCCGGCGAGTCCGTCGAGCGCGCGCCCGGGCTCGGCGATCATCAGCGCGTGACCGCCGTCGAATGCGGCGAGCACCGTCACGATCGTGTCGACGTCGTTCGCACCCGCGAGCGCGACGAGGCGGCGGCCGTCTCCCAGGGCATCGCGACGCCGCTCGACCCGCTCGGCGAGCTCCTCGTACGAGATCGTCCGGCCCTCGTCACCGTCGTCGACCACGGCTGGGCGAGCGCCCAGCGACCGGAGGCTCTCGATCGAGAGCGCGGCCTCAGATCCGTGCAGCGGGGCCTCGACACCGAGGTCGAACGCAACGCCGCCGGGCGCAAGATCGGTCACATCCGCAAGATAGGCTGATTTTTTCTGTAAGGCAACCTTAACCGACAGGCTCCTGAGCAGCTCGTTGCCTCGGGTACGTTCGAGCGATGGCCGACACCACCGTGTTCCCCGCCCGCCGGATCGTCACGATGGACCCGTCGCAGCCCGTGGTCGAAGCGGTTGCCGTCCGCGATGGCCGCATCCTCGCGGCCGGATCGATCGAAGAGTGTGCCTCCTGGGGTCCGCACGAGATCGATCGTCGTTT
>NZ_JBAVYV010000540.1:0-3678 GCF_049588435.1 Ilumatobacter sp. | reverse complement strand
GTTCGCGCACGGAGCGCCGCAGAAGTTCACGAGAACCCCTGACGGTGGGGTGGCGTCGGTCAGGCGGTGGCGTCGGCGGCAGCCTGCCGGGCCCGGCGGCCACGGCGTGGAGCGGCGCCCGACGGCTCCCACGTGAAACGCTTCACGGCGATCAATGCACCGGCCACGCCCCAGGCGGCAACGAACGCCAACTTTCCCGCAGCGAACCCCGAGCCATCGACGAACGGGTTGAAACAGTCCTGGAACGCGTTGACGAACGGCTTGAGCGGGAAGAGATTCGCGATCGTCGAGAGCCACCCGTCGTCATCGGTGGCCACGAACACGTCGGAGATGAATGCGAGCGGCAGGATCGTCGCGTTCACGACGGCAGCCGACGACGATGCCGACTTGATGACCGACACCAGTGCCATTCCGAGCGCCGCGAACGACGCCACACCGACCATCAACGTCACGAATGCGGCCGGCATCTTGTTCCACTCGATGTGGAGGTCGTAGAACGCTGTTCCCATCACGACGAGCAGCACCGTTCCGGCGATCGCGATGATGATCGAGGCCCCGATCAGTCCGAACAGATACGTCCACGTCGGGAGCGGGGTGCTCCGCCAACGTTTGAGGATTCCCTCGTCGCGACGGATCGGCACCATGTTGCCGATGTTGCTGTACGTGGCCGACACCGCGGTGTAGGCGGCGAGGCCGCCGGTGTAGAACTGGCGGATCGGCCACTCTCCACCCTCGATCGTGACCGTGTTGTCACCGAAGATCGCGTTGAACAGCACGAGCATCACGATCGGCAGGATCAACGTGAAGAACAGCGCGACCGGGATGCGGAAGAAGTAGGTGATCTGGTAGCGGATCTGGCGGACGATGAGCGAGACCGCCGACGGGTAGGCGTTCACGACAGACCCGGCGTTTCCTGATCGGCGGACGAGGTGAGCTGGAGGTAGACGTCCTCGAGCGACGCTCGCGTGACCTTCAGGCCCTGCAGTTCGATGTCCTGCTCGACCGCCCATCCGGTGAGGCGATGCACGACCCGCGTCGAGTGCTCCACCGTGGCCTCGATCAATCGACCGGACAGGCGCACCGACTCACCCATCACGTCGGCGAACAGCCCCACGGCATCGGAGGTCTGAATCGTGTCGGGGAGGTGGAAGCTGACGATCGTTCCGCTGATCCCGTCGATCAACGCCGACGGAGTGTCTTCGGCGATCATCGTTCCCGCTCCGAGCACACCGACCCGATCGGCGAGGTGTTCGGCTTCGTCGAGGTAGTGCGTCGTGAGCAACACGGTGGTCCCGTCCGCTCCGAGTTGTTCGATCAGGTCCCACGACAAGCGGCGTGCGGACGGGTCGAACCCGGTCGTCGGCTCGTCGAGGAACAACACGTCGGGCGAGCCGACGATTCCGAGCGCCAGGTCGACACGTCGCCGCTGACCACCGGACAGAGATCCCACGCGTTCGTCGGCCTTCGCGTCGAGACCGGTGAGACCGAGCACCTCGTCGGTCGAGCGCCGCGACCGGTACGCGCTGGCGTAGAGCTCGACCACCTCGCGAACCGTGAACTCGTTCTCGACACCCGAGCTCTGGAGAACGACACCGATGCGGTCGCGGAAGTCGCGTTCGGACTTCGACGGGTCGAATCCGAGGACCGACACCTCGCCGGATGAGGCGGCGCGGTGACCTTCGAGGATCTCGACCACCGTCGACTTTCCGGCACCGTTGGGTCCCAACAGCGCGTACACCTCGCCGGGCGCCACGTCGAACGACACGCCGCGCACCGCGTGGTTGTCGCCGTAGTGCTTGTGCAGGTCGCGGACTTCGATCGCAGCCATCGAGGTCGACGGTACCCCGATCAACCGCCGCCGGGACGCGACGACGAGATCGGCAGGCCGGTGTCGTTGCGGAGATGCTCTGCCGCGGGCGCGAAGTACGCCATCAGTTCACCGGCGACCTCGGCCGGAACGTCGGGATCGGAGCATGTCGCCTCGACGGCTGCGGCCATGTGCACCAGCCATCGATCACGTTCGAGCGGGCCGACGTGGAATGGCATGTGGCGCATCCGCAGACGCGGGTGTCCACGTTCGTCCATGTAGGTGGTCGGCCCGCCCCAGTACTGGATCAGGAACAGCGTCAACCGGTGTCGCGCACCGGTCAGATCGGGCTGCTCGGGATACAGCGGGAGCAGCACCGCATCGGTGGCCACGCCCTCGTAGAAGGCGTCGACGAGGCGTTCGAAGAACTCGGCGCCTCCGACCCGCGAATACAGACTGGAGGTCTCCTCGGTCACGCGGCGAGTGTACGGCCGGTCAGGAAGCGTCGAACTTGCGATACTCCACGAGCTCGTCACGCTGGACGACGAACGGGGTCGAATCGTCACACGGGTCGAGAATCACGAAGTCATCGGTGGCGAGCAGGACGAGCACGGTCAAGACGTCGTCGTGGGCAGCGGTCGTGCGCACCTCGATCACGTCTCCGGCGATGAGGGTTTCCTGCAGCAATGTGGTCATGGTCTTCGTGTCCTTCGTCGTGCCCCGAGCGCCGGCTGCGCCCGAAGTGTCCATCCCGCTACAACGCCACCCCCGGCACGGTTGTTCCCGGATCGCAGTGATCGCGAAGAAATCAGCGGAAGCTGGGCTGCTCCCAGTCCGGGAAGAGATCGGGGAGTTCATCACTCACCCGGTTGCTGTATTCGGCCGGGCGCTTCTCGAGGAAGCTCTCGACGCCTTCGCGCGCGTCATCACTCGGCCCGCGCAGTGCGATCCCGCGCGAGTCGGCGCGGTGGGCGACCATCGGGTGGTCGGCGCCGAGCATCCGCCACAGCATCTGGCGGGTGAGCGCGACCGACACCGGTGCGGAGTTCTCCGCGATGTCCCCCGCGATCGCGCGGGCGTCGGTGAGCAGGTCGTCGGCGGCATGGACGCTGCGGACCAACCTTCCGGCCAGTGCTTCGTCTGCGGGGAAGACCCGACCGGAGTAGCACCATTCGGCGGCCTGGCTGATCCCGACCAGTCGCGGGAGGAACCACGATGAGCATGCCTCCGGCACGATTCCACGACGGGCGAACACGAAACCGAACTTGGCATGTTCGCTCGCGAGGCGGATGTCCATCGGGAGCGTCATCGTGACGCCGACGCCGACCGCGGCACCGTTGATCGCCCCGATCACCGGCTTCTTCGAGTCGTAGATGCGCAGGCTGACCAGCCCGCCGCCGTCGCGGGGCACACCGACCTCGGTCTGGACGTCACTTCCACCCTTGGCGAACGTCGCCCCCCCGCCGCCGAGATCGGCGCCGGCACAGAATCCGCGACCGGCACCGGTGACGATCACCGCACGGACGTCGTCGTCCGCGTCGGTGACGTCGAACGCGGCGATCAACTCGTTCATCATCGTGCCCGTGAACGCGTTGAGTCGGTCGGGACGGTTGAGCGTGATCGTGGCGATGTGATCGCTGACGTCGAACAGGATCTGCGAGTACTCCATCCCAGCAAGTTAGAGAACCAGCCTTCTCGACCCCGATTCGTATCACCAGCTGATACTGGAAGGGGTCGAGAACAGGTCGCCCACAAGCCAGGTCTGGCGTTCCAGGTTCGGCATCGTCGGACCCGGAAATTCAGCCAGCACGAACGGGCCCACCTCGCCGGCCGCGGCCAGCAGCGCCTCGAGGTCGGCGACGGCGCTGGCC
>NZ_JBAVYV010000539.1:0-1890 GCF_049588435.1 Ilumatobacter sp. | reverse complement strand
GTGGCCGGTTGACGGCACCGTGGACGGTGATCCCCGCTGCGTCGTCGGCTGGGGCCAGTCCGGCCATCGCTGCCTCGACCCGCGCCTTCTCGTCGGACGATTCGACCCGGACATCGACCTTGATCCGCGCTTCGGCCGGGACGACGTTGTCGGTCGTGCCGGCGGTCGCCACGGTCGGCGTGACGGTGGTCCCCACATGGGGGCGACCGATCCGGCTGATCGCCAACACCTGATGGGCCGCCTCGATCAAGGCGTTGACGCCGTTCTCCGGCTCGAGTCCCGCATGCGCCGCACGTCCCGTGACCACGACTTCGAACGTTCCACATCCCTTGCGTCCGGTCTTCAGCCCCCCGCCGTCCGCCGAGGGTTCGAGGACGAGCACGTTCCCGCAGGCGAGCGCTCGCTCCTCGATCAACTCGCGTGAGTGCACCGAACCGACCTCTTCGTCCGCGCTGAACAGCACCTCGACGCCCGAGAGGTCATCGAGTCGACTCATTCCGTGCAGTGCCTGCACGATTCCCCCGAGCATGTCGAACACACCGGGTCCGGTCGCCACCCCGTCGGTTACGTCGAACGGCCGCTGCGCGAGGGTGCCCATCGGGAAGACCGTGTCGTGGTGGCCGAGGATCAGGACGCGTGGATCGCCACCGCCGGACCAGTGAACGTGCGGGCCGGCCGGGCTGTCGATCAACCGACATGCACCTCCGAGATGTCGCTCGATCATCGACGCGACGGCACGCGCCGAATCGGCGAGGGCCTCGAGGTCGAGCGACGGAGACTCGATGTTCACCAAGGTTGCAAGATCATCCACCATCGGTTCGAGATCGAACGAGGCTGCTTCGACGAGTTGAGACACGATCCCGATCGTAGAGCCACGCCGCGCGATCCGGGGATTGCCAGCACCACCCGTTGTCGCAGTCTGGATGCGAGACTGGGCACGTGTCTGCGGGGGATCATCGTCGGGAGTTGGCCGACTTCCTGCGCGCCCGGCGCGAGTCGATCCGTCCGGATCAGGTCGGTCTCCCGGCCGGTCGTGGTCGACGGACGCCCGGGCTGCGCCGCGAGGAGGTCGCGCTCCTCGCCGGGGTGTCGGTCACCTGGTACACGTGGCTCGAACAGGGCCGACGGATCAACGCGTCCGACGATGTGCTCCTCGCGATCGGCCGGGCGCTGCGCCTCGACGAGGCCGGCCAATCCCACCTCCTCGCGCTGACCGACCCCGGGACGGCCGTGGTCGAGGCACCCCAGGAAGCTCCCAGCGCCCTCGTCCGACTTCTCGACGCGCTGATGCCCGCTCCCGCGTACGTCCTCGGTCCACATTGGGAGTTCGTTGCCTGGAACGACGCGCAGGAGCGTCTCTATCCGCGTCTTGCCGAGCTCGAGGCTCCTCGGTGCAATCTGCTCTGGGTGCTGTTCGCCGATCCGTCGACCCGCGACCTGATCATCGACTGGGACATCCACGCCCGCCAGGCGCTCGCAGAGTTCCGGGCCGCCACGTCGGCGCTCCGCCACGACGCCGCGATGGTCGAGTTGGTCGAACTGCTTCGCGTCGAGAGCGAGGCGTTCGACGAATGGTGGCCGGAACACGACGTGTCCGACTTCGAGACCCGACTGCGCCGTTTCGCGCACCCCTCGGCCGGTGAGTTGACGTTCGAGTATCAGCAGCTGTCACCCGCCGAGTGGCCGTCCCTGCGCGTCGTCGCACAACTCCCCGTCCCCGGTGACGACTCCGCACAGCGCCTCTCCGTCCGCCACTACCTCGTCTGAATGAGCGTCGGTGCCAGGCACCGACGCGCGCATTTTCAGGGCCAGTCGATGTCGAGCTCGGACCGCCAGGGCGGATCGGCGCCGCGGCGGGTGACGACGACGCCGGCAGCGGCGTGTGCCACC
>NZ_JBAVYV010000538.1:0-1648 GCF_049588435.1 Ilumatobacter sp. | reverse complement strand
CAATATGGCTCCAAGGAACTGCATAAAAAGACACTGCAAGCGGTGTCGGTGAAGCTGAATGGTGATAAGACTCGCGTGCAGGTGGACTTCGATAAACTGCCTGATAGCGATGATAATAGTATCTATAAGTTTGAGTCCAATGCCTTGCCAGTGACGCGGGAAGGATTGATGGAAGCGTTCTATACCATTTCCCGCAGGTAATAGGAGTTGGGATAGCTCCGGTTGCTGGAGGAATGACTATGCGGTTCGGTTAAGATTTTTTTAACCGCAGATGAACGCAGATGAAGATGGGTTCTCTTCTGTGTTGATCGTGTTGGATGGAGCGGCTTGTTAGCTACGGAAAGTGAAGAGGCGCTGAAGGCACCTCATGAATTGCGGCAGAGCGGAGTCGGCCGACGCTTGGGTCATTGACTGGCGCCAATCGTCTTAGACTGCGGCGTGGCCGAGTTCGCAGACACTGAGGTTGCGCATGTGGGAGAGCGCTTTTTTCAAGGTTTTCCACCAGGTGTCGGTGCGATAGTTGACGCCATAGGCATCGCAGACGGCGCGAATTTCGGGGGCGATTTTCCGCAGCCGATCGGGCGGGAGTTTGGGGAACAGGTGGTGCTCGATTTGGCGATCCAGTCCGCCGCAGAGGATGGAGATGGGCAGGCAGACTTCGAAGTTATTGGTGGCTTCCACCTGCATGGCATACCATTCGCCTTTGCCTTTGGCGCGGGTGCCTTCGGGGAAATCGGCGACGTCCTCGCCGGTGTGGCCGCAGTAGATGGTGGCGGCGCTGTAGAGATCACGCAGGGTTTCAGCCAGCCAGTTTCCTAGCAGAACTTTCCAGAACATGGTCATGTTCCAGAACATCAATCCGGCGAGCAGCGGGAAGAACAGGTAGTTCTTGATGTAATAGGGCGCGAATTTCCGCAATGCGGTGAGGTGGGCCGCCTTGACCGCCTTCCACGAACGGTCGGTCTTGTCATGATGTTCGGCGGCGCGACCGTTGCCAAAATAGAGGTCGTTCAGGCCGGTGAAATGCAGGTTCATGAAGAACGTGAAATTCGGCGCCAGGATCGCGACCAGGAATGGGAATTGCAGGTGGTGGAACCACTTGTGCGGCGTTTGTTCGGTGAGGCGCGCGGGCCCGAAATTGATGTCCGGGTCCTTGCCCGCGACGTTGGTGAAATGATGGTGCTCGACGTTGTGTCCATGCCGCCAGGCTCCCTCATGGATCGGGGTGTCCCAGCTGAACTTCTTCGAATTGAATCGATCGCCGCCCTCGAGGTGGTCATACACCCCGTGCAGCACGGTGTGGCCGATCTCGATCGCTTGCAGTTGCTTGTGCACCCACAAGGCGCCGACGCCCGCGAAAAATCCGATCGGTTCGATGCTGAAGTGGAGCAGCGTTCGCCCGACGGCTTCCATTCCCCGTGAAAACCAGTTCATCCGGCGAATGCGGGTCACGTCCCGCGCTCCCAGATCGGCCTCGGCCCTAACGCGGATCGCATCGATTTCCTCACCGAAGCGTTTCATTCGTTCGGTGTGGGTGAGATGTGAAATTCCGCCGGAAGCGCCCACACCGGTGGGGCCTTCGTCGGCGCGAAAGGAAGGCGTGGTGGATGGAATGAGGCGAGGCATCGGGACTGGCGGAGGGTTTCAG
>NZ_JBAVYV010000537.1:0-25898 GCF_049588435.1 Ilumatobacter sp. | reverse complement strand
CGTCTGCCCGGTGCCGACGCGGAACCGATCTACGAGACGCGGGGCGGTGGGAGTTCGAGCAGCGTGACCGAGGTGATCAGCCCACTGGTCGACATTCGCTCGCGGTTGACCAATCGCGAGACCGTCGAGTTGTTCACCGTGCAGGCGACGGAGGCGTCGTACTGGCGTTCGGCGGCGCTCGGTGACTTCGACGGGACCCGATGGCGGATCCCCGAGAGCGCGCTGACCGCGGCCGACGGGACCGTCGGGGCCGGGATCCCCGGATCCGTCGAGATCCGCCAGGACATCACGATCGCCGCACTCGGCGGCGTGTTCGTTCCTGCCGCGGCCGACCCCGTCGTGATCGAGGGCGAGGGGGAACTGAACGGCGAACTGCGATGGAGCGACGAGAACGCGACACTCGTCAAGAGCGGCGATGACCTGGAGGCAGGCGATCGGGTCACGGTGTCGTCGGCGTCGCCCCGACTCTCCCCCGCCACGCTTGCCGCAGCAACATCGGTGGCCCCGGAGGATCCGCTCTACGCCGACCTCCCCAGCGACTTCCCGTCCTCGGTTCGCGCCATCACGCTCGACGTCACGGCGGGGGCGACATCGAGCTACGAAGCCGCACTCATGCTCCAGGACTGGATGCGGGACCCCGAGGAGTTCACGTACAGCCTGGAGGTGCAGGAGGGGCACGGGAACAGCGCGATCGAGTCCTTCCTGCGGAACCGGGTCGGCTATTGCGAGCAGTTCGCAGGGACGTACGCAGCGATGCTCCGCACGATCGGCATCCCGACGAGGGTCGCAGTGGGGTTCACCCAGGGCGAGGACGGCGGCACCGGCCTGTACTCGGTGCTCGGCCGCAACGCGCACGCCTGGCCCGAGGTCTGGTTCGACGACATCGGCTGGGTTCCGTTCGAACCCACCCCCGGTCGCGGTGCCCCGGGTACGGCGAGCTACACCGGGCGCGAACCCGAACAGGCCGAACCGGTTCCTGACGCCGACCAGTCGGCACCCGAGACCGCTCCACCGGTCACGACGCCGGTGACCACGATCGTCACCGGAGGAGCCCCGGGACCGACCACGATCCCCGCCGGGATCGATCCGGCGGACGACCCGGCCGCGAACGAGGCGGTCCCCACCGCCGCCGTCCCCGACGATGGCATGTCCGTGCCCTGGGTTCCGCTCGGCATCCTGACGCTCATCGGCCTTCTCGTCGCACTCCCCGCCGTGATCCGCCGGATCCGACGGAGCGCGATCTCGTCCTCGGGCGCACAACTCGCACACCTCTGGTCGCGGGCGATCGATGCGCTTCGCTCGACGGGTCTCGACGACACGACCAGTCGGACCCCCGAGGAGACCGCCGAGGCGGCATCACGCGTGTTCCCGGTTTCGTCGCGCCCGATGCACGCCCTCGCACAGGTCGTCACCTACGTGAACTTCGCGCCCGACGGAGCCGAGCACCTGAGCGACACCGGGCAATACGGCGTCAGCCTGCTCGAGAACTGCTCACAGTGGGTCCGTCAGGTGGAGCGTGCAGTGACCGATTCGCTCACGCCGGCCGAACGGGCCCGTCGGTACTTCACCCACCTCGGCTGAACCCGCCAGGCGGTGGCGGAACGATCCGTCAGTCGGAGATGTCGCTCTGCTCGTCGGGGCGACGAGCGTGCAACCATGCCGAGATCGGCAGCTGACCGAGCTGTTCGCGACCGAGCAGTCGGATCTCCGACTCCAGCTTGACCGCCATGAACACGACGAACAAGAACGCGACGAATGCAGCGACGAAACTGACCGCCAGACACGCGACCGTGACGGCCAGTCCGATGACGAGGCCGAGCACCAGGAGCGCGGAACGGCGACGTGAGACGCGATACCCGCGCTGGGCGAACGTCGGATCCTGTTCCAGTTCTTCTTCGATCTGGCGAAGGATGCGCTGTTCGTCTTCGGACAGTGGCACCACATCATCATCGCACGTCGGAGAGCGTTCCTCAACGCGGTGGCTCAGGTTCATCGTGTACCGGGTCGGCCGAGGTTGCTGCGCCCATCCTCCACCGTCCGTCGTGGTCGGTCACCGCGGCCGGTCGGGGTCCTGGTCAGGCCCCCATTGCTGCGCTCCACGCCGGACCACGCGGACCTTCCCGCCGCGCACGGCGCTCGCCCGCCCGATCGCCGACTCCCCGAAGCGTTGCCGGATCGCGTCGAGCGCTTCGGTCGTCGCCCCGAAGTCCGGGGCCGTGTCGTCGAGATCGTCGAAGCTGAGCTGCGCAGCCGGCGCGCCCAGGTTCGATCCGCTCACGCCCAGGAGCCGTACGCCCGGTGTCGGATCGATGACGTCGAGGAGCGGGCCGACGAGCTCGATGATGTCCGGCGCCCGATCGATGAAGTCCCCCGTCGTCACCGACCGGGTGATCGTCGTGAAGCCGGCGAAACGGACCTTGAGCTGCCACGTTCGGGCGGCAACGCCCTGGCCGCGCATCCGTTGAGCGACCGCGTCCGCGAGACGAACGAGTTCGCTGCGCAGCTCCGCTGGCGTGTGCTTGTCCACGGGGTAGGTCTCCTCGTGCCCGATCGACTTCGCCTCCCGATCGGGTTCGACCGGACGGTCGTCCGCTCCCACCGCGAGCGCGGCGAGGTGGCGTGCCTGGTTGGCACCGAGCGCCGTCGTGATCACGGCGTGGTCGATCCGCCGCAGGTCACGAACGTTCGAGATCCCCAGCCGCGTCAACTTGTCGAGCGTCGCCGGGCCGACGCCCCACAACCGTTGGACGGGAAGGGGGTCGAGAAACGCCTGGACAGCGTCGGGATCGACGACCGTCACGCCCTCGCCGGGGTCGATCCGATCCGTTCGCGCTGTTGGTTTCGCCTCGACGGACGCGAGCTTCGCGAGAAACTTGTTCGGGGCGACGCCGACACTGCACCCGAGATCCAGCTCCTCCGAGACAGCCGCGCGAATTCGTTCCGCGATCGCTCGTCCGTCGCCGAACAGGTGCTGTGCTCCGGTCACATCGAGGAATGCCTCGTCCAGCGAGAGCGGCTCGACGAGCGGCGTGAATCGCTCGAAGATCTCGCGGACCTGACCGCTCACCTCGCCGTAGAGCTCGTGATCCCCGGGCAGGAACACGGCGTGTGGACAGCGCCGCCGAGCGACCGCCGATGGCAGCGCCGAGTGCACTCCGAAGCGCCGCGCCTCGTACGACGCCGCCGCCACGACACCGCGATTGCCCGTGCCCCCGACCACCACCGGCTGGCCGACCAACTCGGGGTGACGTCGCAGCTCCACCGAGACGAAGAACGCGTCCATGTCCGCATGCAGGATCGTCCTGCTGGTTGTGCCGGTCATCGCTCTCAGTATCGCCGAGCGCGAGGAGGACGCCAGTAGCCTGCGCGTCGATGAGTTCGACCGACCTCTCCCGTCCGCTCTCGGCGCTGCCGTCCGTCGGGGTGCGCGTCTTGGCGTTCGTGGCGATTCTCGTGAGCGGTCTCGCCGGAGGCCTGATCGGCTACTCGCTCGTCGAACTCCAGTGCGAGGGCAACTGTGCGGTTCCCGAGGGCATCGGCCTCCTCATCGGTGCCGTCATGGCGGCGGGCGGAATGGCGGTCGTCGCCGTGCTCGTGATGCGGGCGCTCGGCGAATGGCGCGAGATCAGCGACCGCGAGAAGGCCGGACACGCATCGAACACGTCCTGGTGAGCGACGCGATCGACGATCCGACCGGCGAGATCGAATACCGACTCCGCACGCTGTGCGACGAGATCGCCCGCGAGGCGGGGGACTTCGCGCACCGGGCGCGCCGTGACCTCGGGCCGGGAGCCCGAGCGGCCCACCAGACCAAGTCGAGTGCGGTCGATCCGGTCACCGAGTTCGACCGGTCGACCGAGGCTCTCGTCGTCGACCGGCTCCGGCGCGAGCGCCCCGACGACTCGATCGTCGGCGAGGAGGGTGCCAATCATTCCGGGACGTCCGGATACGAATGGCACGTCGACCCGATCGACGGGACGGTCAACTTCGTCTACGACCTCCCCGGGTGGTGCTGCTCGATCGCGGTGCTCCGCGACGGTGAACCCGTTGCCGGAGCTGTGTACGCGCCGGTGGTCGGCGAGCTCTACAGCGCGGGTCGCGGGCACGGCGCGACGCTCAACGACGTTCCGATCGGGGTCTCGGGAGCGACCGAGCTGGCGACATCGCTGGCTGCGACGGGCTTCAGTTATCACCTCGACGGTCACCGGCTGCGACAAGCAGCCCGCATCGCCCGCGTGCTGCCGACGGTTCGTGACATCCGCCGCCAGGGAAGCGCTGCGCTCGATCTCGCCTACGTCGCGAGCGGTCGCGTCGACCTCTACTTCGAGGAGTTCATCAGTTCCTGGGACATCGCTGCGGGCGTTCTGCTCGTCGCGGAGGCCGGTGGAATCGTCACCTCGTTCGACGGTTCGGACGTCGACGTGACCGCCCCGATGGGGGTCCTCGCAGCCACGCCGGCCCTCCACACCGAGACCCTGGCGGGAATTACCGACTGAATTCGACCCTATGTTCGGTGTCAGCAGGTGAAATGCGGCATCATGGGGGCGTGGGTACACGCATCCTGGCCGTCGAAGACGACGAGCGAATCCGTTCTGCGGTGAAGCTTGCCCTCGAAGACGAGGGTTGGATCGTCGATGAAGCGGAGAGTGGAGAGCAGGCGATCGAGCTCTTCCAGCGCTCGACGCCCGACGTCGTCCTGATCGACATCATGCTCCCCGGGATCGACGGCTTCGAGCTGTGCCGCACGCTCCGTCGCACCAGTGATGTCCCGGTCGTCATGGTCACCGCCCGCAACGACACCCATGACATCGTTGCTGGGCTCGAAGCCGGCGCCGATGACTACCTCACCAAGCCGTTCGCCCCCAAGGAGCTGTCGGCCCGGATCCGTGCCCTCCTGCGCCGGATCCGTCCTGGCGCGCAGGGCCACGCCCGACTCGTGTTTGGCGACCTCGAACTGATCCCCGACGAGGGCAAGGTGCTCCGCGAGGGCCACGAGGTCCACCTCACCAAGACCGAGTTCCGGCTGCTCTGCGAACTCGCCGAGAGCCCGGGCAAGGTGCTGAGCCGAGAGGCGCTGCTCGACAAGGTGTGGGGCTACGACTACTTCGGGGACGGACGCCTCGTCGATGTCCACATCCGACGCCTCCGCACCAAGGTCGAGAACGACGCCGCGAACCCACGCCATGTCGTGACCGTGCGCGGACTCGGCTATCGCCTCCAGACCTGACCGGCCGGAACAGGAGCATCGGTGGCCGGACCCATCCGACGCATCATTCGGCGAACCAGGCCCCGCTCGATCGGGCTGCGTCGACGAATCCTGGTCATCATCACGCTCGGGTCGATCGCGCTCTCGGTGTTCGTCGCAACGACCACGTTCGGCCTCACGCGGTCGAACCTCGTCACCGAACGCGACGAGGCTGCGATCTCGACGTCGCGTCGCAATGCCCTCAGCGTCGAGCGCGACCTCGGCCAGACCTTGCCGCCCGAGCCGACCGCCGCACGCGCATCGCTCGAACGGATCGGCGTTCAGCGCTACATGCTCTGGTACCGCGAGACGCAATACGGCCGCCCCCCGTACACGCGCGACAACCTCCCGCCCGAACTGTTCGACCAGGTCGTCACCGGGAGCGGCGAGCCCGCTCGCCAGATCGTGCGGGTGGACGACGAACTCAACATCGTGGTCGGGTGGTCCGTCCCCGAGGTTGGTGCGTACTTCGAGTTCTTCCCCCTCGACGACGTCGAGTCCAACCTCGCGAACCTACGCGTTGCGCTCCTCCTCGCTGCCCTGATCACCACCGGTCTCGGGGTGCTCGTCGGCATCTTCGCCGCACGGCGTGCGGTCAAGCCGCTCGGCACCGCCGCGCAGGCCGCTTCGGCGATCGCCGGTGGCCGTCTCGACACGCGCCTCGAGAACAACGAGGACCCGGACCTTCGCGTCCTCACCGAATCGTTCAACGACATGGCCGAGGCGCTGGAGCAACGCGTCGAACGTGACGCACGCTTCGCGTCCGACGTCAGCCACGAACTGCGCTCGCCGTTGATGACCCTCGCGGCGTCGGTCGAGGTGATGGAGGCTCGGCGCAACGACCTCCCCGAACGCGCCCAGGCCGCGCTCGACCTGCTGTCGAGCGACGTGGTCCGATTCCAGGGCCTCGTCGAGGACCTGCTGGAGATCTCCCGATTCGATGCCGGCGCGATCCGACTGAACATGGACGAACTCCTGGCCGCCGAGTTCGTTCGCCAGGCAGTCGCCGTGAGTTCGGTGCCGTCGACACCCGTCCACGTCACCGAACGCGCCGAACTGGCACTGATCCGTGGCGACAAGCGGCGCCTGGCGCGCGTGATCGCGAACCTGATCGACAACGCGCGCGCGTACGGAGGCGGTGAACCCGAGATCACGATCGAGGTGATCAATCCCCCGAACGAACCGATCTCCCACATCACGATCGCCGTCGAGGACCGCGGTGTGGGTGTCGCACCGGAGGAGCGTTCGCTCATCTTCGAGCGATTCGCTCGCGGTGGTGGCGCCGGCCGCCGGACCGGCAGCGAGGGAGCCGGCCTCGGCCTGTCGCTGGTGGACGAGCACGTCCGCATGCACGGCGGCCGGGTGTGGGTGGAGGATCGTCTCGACGGCGACCCCGGCGCGCGCTTCGTGATCGAGTTGATGGCGATGGAGTTGGAGGACTGATGAGACGGTTGCCGTCCCTCTCGACCATCGGTGTCGTGCTGACCCTCGCCATCGGCGCGTGCTCGATCAGCGAGGACGCCGCGCCGAAGAACATCCCGCTCGATCAGCGTGGCGACTTCGGCGACCCGGTGACCGGCGACGCCGCGGTCGGCGGGAGTCGGATCTATCTCCTCAGCCCGGCCGGCACCGACGAGCAGTCGTTCCTGCGCTCGGTCCAGCGCAGCGACGCCACCAGCCCCGAAGAACTGCTCACCTCGCTGATCGCAGGCGCGAACGAGGACGAGAGCGGTGACGGGCTGACCACCGCGATCCCCGCCGACCTCGAGATCCTCGACGCGAGCACGGTCGGGACCCGTCTGACCGTCGACATCAACGATGCGCTCACCGGCCTGTCCGACCTCGGGCTCCGCCAGGCCCTCGCCCAGATCGTCACCACGTCGGTCGAGATCGACCCGGTGCAACACCTCCGGCTGCGGGTCAACGGACAGAACCAGGGGTGGCCGACCGGTGACGGCGAGGTCACCGACCGGCCGCTGACGATCTACGACTACCCCGGGTTCCTGGAATCGTCGCAGCCCGACTTCCCCGCCCTTCCGCTTCCGTCCACCTGACGTGTCGACTGGGGGCAGACCCCAGTTGATGCATCACGCGAAGAAGTGCGATGCGACGTTGTCGAACAACTCGCGGTCGACGGTCCGTGTCTTGCCGACCGCCACCGTCAGGTCCTCGAGTTCGATGTTCGTCCCCCGGACGACGGTCATCTTCCCCCACGCCTCGGCGTGGACGGCGTCGATCGAGGCGACCCCGAAGCGAGTCGACAACACACGGTCGAATGCGGTGGGCGTTCCGCCACGTTGGACGTGGCCGAGTTGCACCACTCGCGTCTCGAACCCCGTGCGGTCCGCGATCGTGTGTGCGATGCGCGTCGCCACGCCGCCGAGGACCACGTGCCCGAAGCGGTCGTACACCTTGTCCTCCATCGCGAGCGTGCCGTCGACGGGTTCGGCCCCCTCGGCGACCACGACGATCGACGCGTACCGCCCGCGGTCGTGACGTCGCTTCAGCCGTCCGCACAACTCCTCGACATCGAACGGAATCTCGGGGATCAGCACGGCGGTCGCTCCGCCGGCGATTCCGGCATGGGTCGCGATCCAGCCGGTGTGGCGTCCCATCACTTCGACGACCATCACTCGGTCGTGGCTCTCGGCGGTCGTGTGCAGACGATCGATCGCATCGGTCGCGATCTGCACGGCGGTGTTGAAGCCGAACGTCACGTCGGTGCCCTCGATGTCGTTGTCGATCGTCTTCGGCACACCGACGATCGGGATCCCGTACTCCGTGTGCAGCCGGCACGCGATCGACAGACTCCCGTTCCCGCCGATCACGATCAATGCGTCGAGCCCGAGGTCGTTCATCGACTGTTGGACCTGCTCGACACCGTCGGGCGTGTCGAACGGGCTTCCACGACGGGTGCCGAGCACGGTGCCCCCACGGGGCAGCATCCCGCGCATCGACTCGACGGTCAGCGGGACGGTTCGGCGCTCGCGCACCCCGTCCCACGCATCGAGATACCCGACGATCTCGTCGCCGAACGCCCGCTCCCCCTTGCGAACCGCGGCACGAATGACGGCGTTCAATCCCGGACAGTCGCCTCCGCCCGTCAACATCCCGATTCGCACGAGACCCGATCGTACAGCGCGTCCCTGCGGTGCCGGATGGTCGCGGTGATTGAATGGCCGACATGCGGTGGGATTCAAGTCGTCCGGTTCCGTGGCAACGACTCGTTCGCGAGTGGTTGATCTACGTCGGGATCATGGCCGCGCTCCTCGCGATCTTCTTCCGCAACTCTGGCTTCGTCGGCGCACTCGCCGGGCTGTTGGTCTCGGGTCCGCTGTACCTGCTCTTCGGGTTCGTGATGGCCAAGCTCGGCTATCAACGCAAGTCGTTGAAGGAGATGAAGACGCCGCGGGCAGCCAAGACGGAGCCGACCGACGATGTCGAGACCTCTACCGAGCGACGCCCACCGGCACCGACCAAGCGCACCTCCGGGGGCGGGAACCGGCCGAAGTCGAAGCCACGCAAACGCTGATCTACATTGTCGTCCGTGACGGATTCGACGTGTGTAATCGCCATCGATGCCGGAACCACGGGGGTCCGCAGCAGGGCGGTGTTCACCGACGACTCCCCCACCATCGCGTCCTACCGCGAGTTCACGCAGCACTATCCCGAACCGGGTTGGGTCGAGCACGACGCCGACGAGATCTGGGCGGCCACGGTCGACACGCTCGACGCCGTCGTCGCGCAGGTGGGACGCGATCGAATTGCGGCGATCGGCATCACCAACCAGCGTGAGACCGTCGTGGCCTGGAGCCGCTCCACCGGGCGACCGCACGGCAACGCGATCGTGTGGCAGGACCGCCGGACCTCCCATGTCTGCGACGAACTCGAGGCCGCCGGACATCTTCCGCTCATCCGGGAACGGACGGGTCTCGTCCTCGACCCCTACTTCTCCGGCACCAAGTTCGCCTGGCTCCTCGAGAACCGCGGGATCCACGTCGATGACGATCTCGCGCTCGGAACGATCGATGCGTGGCTGATCTGGAACCTGACGGGCGGCGACGTCTTCGCCACCGACGTCACGAATGCCAGCCGGACGATGCTCTGCGACATCCGGTCACGGACATGGGATCCCGACCTCTGCGGCCTGCTCGGTGTCCCGATCGAGGCGCTTCCCGCGATCGTCCCGTCGAGTGGACGGATCGGGACCACGTCGGCCGCCAACGGTGCCGTCGCCGGCATTCCGATCAGCGGCGTCGCCGGAGACCAGCAGGCAGCGTTGTTCGGGCAGGCGTGCGTCTCGCCGGGGATGGCGAAGAACACCTACGGCACGGGTTCGTTCGTCCTGCTCAACGTGGGTGAGCAATGCCCCGAGCCGACGGAGGGGATGCTCACCACGGTGGCATGGACGCTCGCGGACGGCACGACCCACTACGCACTCGAGGGTGCGGTCTTCGTCACCGGCGCAGCGATCCAGTGGCTCCGCGACGGGATCAACATCATCGATCACGCCGAGGAGACCGGCCCCCTCGCCGAATCGGTCGGCGACACCGGGGGCGTGTACGTCGTGCCCGCGTTCACCGGCCTGGGTTCGCCGTACTGGGACCCGTACGCCCGTGGCACGATCGTCGGGATCACCCGCGGCACCGGTCGCGCCGAGATCACGCGAGCCGTCGTCGAGTCGATGGCGTATCAGGTGCGCGATGTGATCGATGCCATGGTCGCGGCGAGTGGGATTCCGATCGTCGACCTCCGAGTCGACGGTGGCGCATCGGTGATGGATTTCCTCTGCCAGTTCCAGGCCGACCAGTTGGGGGTGAACGTGCAGCGTCCGACCGATCAGGAGACGACGGCCCTCGGTGCCGCCTTCCTCGCCGGCCTCGCCGAAGGGGTGTGGGCCTCGACCGACGACATTGCAGCCGCGTGGGATCTCGAGGCCGAGTTCGCTCCCCTACCCGATCGAACGGATGCCGACACGCGCCACACCCAGTGGCTCCGCGCCGTCGACCGTTCCCGCGCCTGGGCGACCTGACGGTTCCCAGCCCCTCACCCGAACTCGCCCGACACGAATTTCGACGGATCGAGACGCACACCGTCACGATCGCTCGAAATTTCAGGAAAGTGAGAAGCCCGGGCTCAAATCTCGTCGGATCGAGACGCTTACCGTCACGATGACTCGAAATTCGTGGATGGGGAACCGGCGGCCCGGAGAGGAGCGGGTGGGCGTTGCGTGCGCGGGTCCGGCCCGGGGCGGGTCAGAGGAGGGCGTCGGCGAGGCGCGCGAGGAGGCTCAGTCGGACTCGCTCACGTTCGTGGATCACGCGGTCGGCTCGGCCGCAGGCGACGGTCAGACCGGACGTGAGGAGGTGTCCCCAGGCGACGTCACTCGGGAGGGACTCGTCGATCTCGTTCAGGTGCTCGCTCCCGACGAGGAATGCCGACAGCCATTCGACCTGCGGCGACTCGCCGACCTGGGCGATCACGTCGGCTCCGCGCAGCACGACGCTCCAATCGGCCTCGAGGAGGCGCCCGACCGCCCGGCACAACACGTCGAGCCGTCCGTCGGGTTCGGACTCTGCCATCGCCGCTCCCGCGGCGAGAGCGGCGAGGTTCGGGTCGGCACGATCGATGTCGACCGTGCGCACATCCTCCACCGCGACGCCATCGACCGCGTCGACTTCGTTGATGAGCAGTGCGACCAGATCCTCGGAGGGCAGCGACACCGTGAGTTCGTCGACCACACGATCGGCACCGTGCTCGAGGATCTCGATCCCCAGGACGTCACCTCGGACGGCTCCGATCCTGCTGGCCACCTGGCCGAGCGCCCCGGGACGATCGGGAAGCCAGACGCGCACGACGACGGTGATCATGGGGTGCGACGCTACCGACGGCAGATTTCAGCCGAGTTTCGGCAGACCGCGTTTCAGATTTCGAATCGCCTGATTGATCCGCATCTCGTTCTCGATCAGCCCGAAGCGGACGAAGCCCTCACCACCGGGGCCGAAGCCCACTCCCGGTGACAGTGCGACATCGGCCTCACGCACGACGTGGGAGCAGAACTCGACCGAATCCATTTCGGAATAGGGCTCGGGGACCGGGCCCCAGCAGAACATCGACCCACCGGGCTTGGGCATGTCCCAGCCGATTCGCGCGAGCCCGTCGACGAGCGTGTCGCATCGCGACTCGTAGATCTCGCGCACCTGATCGGGGAAGTCCTGCGCCTCGTTGAGCGTCACCGTTGCAGCGATCTGCACCGGCTGGAACATTCCGTAGTCGAGATAGCTCTTCAGCTTGACGAGCGCCTGCACGACCTCGCTGTTCCCCAGCAGGAACGCGGATCGCCAGCCCGCCATCTGGAACGACTTGGTCATCGAATACAGCTCGACGGCGCACTCCATCGCACCCTCGGCCTGCAGGATGCTCGGCGGCTGGTGACCGTTGAAACCGATGTCGGCATAGGCGAAGTCGTTGACGACGATCATGTCGCGTTCGCGACAGAAGTCGACGACGCGCTGCATGAAGTCGAGGTCGACGATCGCTCCGGTCGGGTTGTGCGGGAACGACATCACCAGCACGCGGGGCTTCGGCCAACCCACGTCATACGCGGTGTGCAGGCTGTCCATGAAATCGTCGGTGAAGGTCTCGCGATCGGAGGGATCGGCGAGGAATTTCATCGGGACCTGGCGGAGGTCGGCGCCGGCGAACAATGGCCCGTAGATGTGGATCGGGTAGCTCGGGGTCGGCACGATCGCCGCGTCACCGCGCTCGAGCAGCACCCACATCAGGTGGCTGAAGCCTTCCTTCGCTCCGATCGTGTTCGTGATCTCGAGCTCGGGATCCAGATCGACGTCCCACTTGTTCTTGTAGTACCCCGCGATCGCCTCGCGCAGCTTCGGCAGTCCCCGGCTCAGGGAGTAGCGATGATTGCGGGGGTTCCTCGCCGCTTCGGCGAGCTTCTCGACCGCGATGTCGGGCGACGCCATGTCCGGGTTGCCGAAGCCGAGGTCGATGACGTCAGCACCGGCGCGCCGTGCCTCGATCTTCAGCCCGTTGATGATGGAAAACACATACGGGGGCAGATTCTCGATCCGGCGAAACTCCATGGAAACGACGATAGCTGCGCCCGCTCGCGCCCAGCGCGGTGAATTCGATCAGAAGACGGTTCGCGCTGCGCTCCACGGGTCCCCCATCGGAAGTCCGGACGGGTCAGATGCCGGGGAGCAGTGCCGCGCCGACGGCTCCCGCCAACGGGCCGAAGCGAGCGAACTCGATCCGGGGAATGGGGCGCAGGTCCGGCTGGTAGAGCAGTTCTGCGAACCATCGGGTGATCGGGTCGAGGTAGAGGTCTGCTCCGAGGGCGAGGCCGCCTCCGAGGACGAACATCTCGGGATCGAGAGCGTTGGTCAGATTCGCCAGCCCGAGCGCGACCCAGCGGCCGAAGTCGTCGATCACTGCGCGCGCCTCCGCATCGCCGTCGCGAGCAGCGTCGTGGACATGCTCGCCCCGCACGTCGAGGGGGTCACCGCCCGCCCGGTCGACGACCGCCTGCAGCTTGCGTCCCGTCGCCGCTTCCCGAGCGAGCATCGCCAGTCCCGAACCGGACGCGTAGCGCTCCCAGCACCCGTTGCGGCCACAGGGGCAACTCGGCCCGTTCGGATCGACGACCATGTGCCCGAATTCTCCGGCGAATCCGTGCGCACCGTGCTGGACCCGTCCGTCGGCGACGATTCCCCCACCGATTCCGGTTCCGAGCGTGACCAGCATCATGTCCGACGTGCCCCCACCCGCTCCGAGGCTCCACTCGGCGAGTGCTGCGCAGGTGCCGTCGTTGTCGACCGCGACCGGGTGCCCGAGCCGCTCGGCGAGCCGCCGTCCGACCTCGAAGTCGGCGACGCCGTCGAGGTTGGGCGCGGCGCGCAGCACGCCCTCGCGCGTGACCAGGCCGGGCATCCCGACTCCCAGCGATCGCGAGGCACCCAGCGAGCGAGCGAGTTCGACGAGGGTGTCGATCAGCGGTTCGAGACTGTCGACACCTCGCGGGGTCGCCCGACGATCGTGCGCGATGACGTCGCCATCGGGCCCGAGAACGACGCCGAGTGCCTTGGTTCCGCCGACATCGATGCCGACGCGAACACGCGCAGCCGTCACGCCTCGGCGCGAACCTTCAGCTCCCGAACGGTGTTCAGGATGCGTACTTCGGCGCGTCGTTTGACGAATCCCGGGAGCGGAACCACGAGGTCGATCGCGAGGTCGTAGCGGACCTCCGTCTTGCCGTCCGAGGTCGGAATGAAGGTGAACGCGCCGTCGATCGAACGCTGGATGTCGCCGCGGATCATCGACCAACCGAGCTGGCGGGGTTCGTCCGCATATCGATACTGGAGCGTGTAGTGGGTACTCCGGCCGAGCGCCGAGGCCCGGAACTCGACCTCGCTCGGGCGTCCCTCGTCGTCGGTCTCGTGGATCGTGACCGCTTTGATGTCTCGCGCCCACTCGGGGTACCGCGGCAGGTCGACGGCGACATCCCACACCTCGTCGGGTGTGGCGTCGATGGTGATGATCTCGGTCGCGGTCTCAGCCATGGTGCTCATTCTGGTCGATCGGGCGCGGATTGTTCGACACTCGGTCGGCATAGTGACCGTGAAATGCGGCCCACAGTCCGTTCATGCCGAATCCGAACAGGGGGACGAGAACCCCGAGAGCGAGTGATGTCCCCGGGCTCCCGTCGGCGGAGTCGGGTCGAGCGATCGCGGTGCCGAGACCGACGACACACTGCACGGCGAGGGCGAGCAGCATCGTGGTCCTCACCGAACGCGGGGCGACACCGCCGGCGAGGAAGTACAGCTGTGTCACGGCGACCTGTTCCCCGCGGCTGCGCTGGATCGCGTTCCAGAACGACCAGAGGAATGCGAAGATTCCGACGAAGAACAGCACCAAGGCGACGGCGGCGGCGAGGCCGATGACGAAGCCCTCGAACACGATCGCCGCAGCGAGGGCGGTCACGGTGAACAACACCGTGGCCAGCACGTTGATGCGAACGATGAGATCGCCCGCTGCACCGTGGTTGTTCATCCGTGCCACGGTAGCGGTCAGTCGAACACACCGAGTGTGTCGCCCAACCGGCGGGCGAGCACGTCGTAGGCGAAATCCGACTCGACGCGTTCACGAGAACGGACGCCCATCGACGTCCGCAGTTCGTCGTCGTCGAGCAGTTGCTCGAATGCATCGGCAACCGCCTGCACATCCTCCGGATCGTCGATCACCAGCCCGGTTTCGCCGTGCGCGACGGCTTCGGCTGCACCGCCAGAATCACCTGCGACCTGAGGCACTCCGCACGATGCCGCTTCGATGAACACGATGCCGAAGCCTTCCTGCTCGAGCCCACCCCACCGGTTGCGACACAGCATCGTGAACACGTCGGCACAGCCGTAGAGCTTGGGGAGATCGTCGTTCGGCACCCGTCCGGCGAAGTGGACCGGGGCATCGAGTTCGTCGACCAGTCGCCGCAGGTGACCCTCCTCGCGGCCGCCGCCGGCGATCACGAGAAGCAGATCGGGCCGACGATGCTTCAGCCGGGCGACCGCACGGATCGCGGTGTCGAAGCCCTTGCGCGGCACGAGTCGGGAGATCCCGACGATCAACTCGGCGTCGGCCGGCAGGCCGAGATGCTCACGGGCGGCGAGACGCTCTGCGTCGTCCAACACCTTGAAACGATCGGGATCGACCCCGCACGGCACGACGGTTGTCGGCAGCGGTCGCCCCGCCGCGTGTTCGGCCTCGGTCGCCGGATAGCCGCCCGCAGCGATGATGTGACGGGCGCGCCGCAGTGTGTATCCCAGTGCTTGTTTCGACAACGGCAGGCGGCCCGGGACGGTGACCTCCGCCCCGTGCAGAACGAGGTCGTACGGCAATTTCAGCGACGGACCGACGAGACCCAGCGGCACCGCCGGATCGAGGACGACGAGGTCGGCGCCGAAGTCGTCGGCAAGATCGTTGATCCGCTTGACCATCCATGGATGCGGGAGCAGGACGGGTTCGGGTGTCCGCTCGATTCGATAGGGCTCCCCGGCATCGAACTCGGCGGTTCCCTCGTACGGGCTGGTGAGCACCGCGAATCGATCGGACGGGAGCCGCCTCCACCATTCCCACAGCAGCGACTGGATGCCGCCGATCTTCGGTGGATAGTCGTTGGTGACAAGGAGATGTTTCATGATGTCGGGGTCGCCCGCTCGTCGAGTCGGGCGAACGCCCAGACGGCATGCTCGACGAGGATCGGGTCGTCGTCGGCACGGTATCGGTCGAGCACGGCCCGAGCCTCGCGATCGGACGGGTCGGCGGTGTTGCCGATCACGACCAACGCGTTGCGCCGCAACCAGCGCATCTCGCGACCGGCGATCCACCAGCGACCGTGCCGGGCCTCGATCGTCTCGTCCGTGGAGTCGAGCAACTCGATCGCATCGACGAATGCCTGGACGGCGGGCCCGTCGACATCGAGATCGACCGTGTTCCGGGGGCCCAGGCGCACCGAGATCGGACAGACGTCCTGACAGTCGTCGCACCCGTAGATCCGATCGTGCACGGCCTCGCGGAACTCGATCGGGATCGGCCCGGGCTTCTGCAGGATCCAGCTGAGACATCGCGCTCCGTCGATCACACCGGGCGCGACGATCGCTCCGGTCGGACAACCGTCGATGCAGCGCACACATGTTCCACAGCCGTCGGACACCGGAGCCTCGTTCGGTTCGTACGGAGCGCTCGTGACGATCGAACCGAGGGTGAAGAAGCTGCCGGCACCCGGCAGGAGCAGGTTTGCGTTCTTCCCGAACCAGCCGAGCCCCGCCCGTTGGGCGATCGCCCGGTCGACCAGCGAATTGTCGTCGGCGAACACCGCCGCCCGATACCCGGCCGCCTGAATCTCTGCGGCAGCGATGCGGAGGCCGACCCGGAGTGGTTCGTAGTGGTCGACCCAGGCGTACCTGCCCACCCGGGCGTGCACCCCGGTCACCGGTCGCGTCGGCTCGGAATCGGTCAGATACGGGCGGGCAGCCACGATCACGGATCGGGCGTCGGGAACGGCGCGCCGTGGATCGGTCGACCGGTCCGGATTGCGGTACGTGAACTGCATCCCGTCGTGGAGACCGAGTTCCTTGCGTCGGTGCAGAACCGACCGGGTGTCCTCGAGGACGTCAGCCGACGCGACGCTCACGTGGCTGATCCCGTGCTCACGAACGAGGTCCTCGATCCGCGCGAGGGACGGGAACGCCGCGGCTTCGGTCGGGCTCGTCACAGCCGATCAGCGTCGGTACACGCGCGGGCGTCGTCGACGATGCTTCTGTCGATGTCGATCGTGATGTCGAGATCGTCGACACCGTTGCTGACCACACCCGACGCCGAGACCTGTTCGTCGGTCCGCAGGATGGTCGCCGGTGCGCTCGTCCGCAGGAGATCGTCGGGCCCCCGCTCGAACACGATCTCGGCGAGTTCACCCCCGGCCTGCGGGATCTCGAATCGACCACCTTCGGAGATCAGACCGGCGATCGTGGTTCCGGCCGGACCATCGTCGGCGACACAGACGTCGAGCACGATCTGGATGTGTGGTTCGGCGAGCTGTCCGGGCGCATTGGTGACGACTCGGTCCGCGCAGCCCGATTCGCTCGATTCGGTGGGATTCACGACCACGTCACCTCCGACGAAGGCCGCCGAGAAGGCGCCGGCATCGCCGATCACCGTGACATCGGGTGAGGACGTCACGATCTCCCCGACCCGCCGGATCGCCCGGTCGCCGTCCTCGTTGACCACCCGTTCGACGAGTCCACGCTCACCGGCCGCGAAGAAGAAGTAGCTCGAGACCTCCGTGTCGGTGTCGACCGGCTCATACGGGTGGTGGACCTCACAGACGGACACGATGTCGAACTCGGCCGCTCCGAGACGAACGACCCCCGGGTCGGGAAGGTCGGCGATCAGCGGATCGACCGTGGTCGGCGCGGCCGACGTGGGCTCGGTCGCGTCCGTCACACCCGAGCCCGTACGTGCCGAATCGTCGCTGTCGGGCGTGGACGCTCCGACCGCGGGATCGGTCCCATCGGAGCGGGCTGCGTCGTCCTGCGACGTATCGGTGACTGCGGAATCGGCCGCCGCTTCGGAGACCACCGAATCGTTCCCGGACCGGGACTCGCTGATGTAGGCCAACAGCGCGATGAACCCGAGCGCGATCGCGAACATCGTGGGGATGAACCACCACGGCGTCCCATCGCCCGGACGCTCGATCTGACCGGTCATCCCCGTCGACTCGGTCGGGTAGGCGATCAGAGGATCGACCCCGGAACGGCCCGTCGGCACCGTGTCGTCGTCGGCTTCGTCGCTCATGGCGGCATCGTAGGAGCGATCACCGTGTCATCTGGGGGACACCGGAGGATTCGAACTCGGCGAACGGGACATAGTGAGGTTCATCGTCGAGCATGCCCGCCCGTGCGAACAACTGGACGACACGTTCGGTGTCACCGGCACCGCGACGCTGCGGGTTCGGGACGAACTCGATCGGACCGGCATCGTTCGCGAGGAGGTGCTGGACGACACAGTCGCCACACGCCGTCGTGTTCGCCGCCAGGCAGGTCCGGCAGTCGAGGGTCATGTCGTCGGAGGTGAACATGACGTCATCATGCGCACAGGGGTGTGACACTCCTGCGGGACGGGCGAGTGCGACCCACCCCGTCACACCTCCTCGACTTCTACTCGACCTCGAGGAACTCGCGGAGCCGCTGGCTGCGCTGCGGATGGCGCAGCTTCGCCAGGGTCTTCGCCTCGATCTGACGGATCCGTTCGCGGGTCACACCGAACTCCTTGCCGACCTCCTCGAGGGTCTTGGCCTGACCACCGTCCAGGCCGAAACGCAGCCGGACGATCTCCTGCTCGCGCTCGGACAGTTCGTTGAGGACCTCACCGACCGCGTTCGACAGCATCACGCGGGTGGCCGCATCGGCGGGGCTGTCGGCGGACTCGTCCTGGATGAAGTCGCCGAGGTTCGATTCGTCCTCTTCCCCCACCGGCGAGTCGAGCGACAACGGATCCTGCGAGTACCGCAGCAATTCGCGTACCCGCTCCGGTTCGAGTTGGACCCGCTGTGCGAGTTCGTCGATCGTCGGCTCACGCTCGAGTTCCTGGTGCATCGTGCGTTTCGCGCGCGTCACGCGGTTCATGTGCTCGACCATGTGGACCGGGATGCGGATCGTCCGCGCCTGGTCGGCGATCGACCGGGTGATCGCCTGACGGATCCACCACGTCGCGTAGGTGGAGAACTTGAACCCCTTCGTGTAGTCGAACTTCTCGACCGCACGCATCAACCCGAGGTTGCCCTCCTGGACCAGATCGAGAAGCTGCATCCCCCGACCCGAGTACCGCTTCGCGATGCTCACGACGAGACGCAGGTTCGCCTGGGTCAGTTCGGATTTCGCGCGCTCGCCCCGCTTGACCGCGCGCATCAGCATCCGATCCTCCACGCCGTCGAGAGTCGTGCGCGCCTCGCTCGCCGCGTCGATCTTCTCCGCGGCGATCTTGCCCTCTTCGATGAGTTGGGCGAGCCGACGCTCGTCATCGACCGTGAGCAGATCGACCTGACCGATCTCGCGGAGGTACATCCGCACCGCATCCGCTGAACCGCCCTCGGCCTTCGGACCCCGCTTCTTGGTGCGACGCTGACGCCGTCGGCTGAGCAGCCGCTCGTCGGCGTCGTTCTCGACGATGACCTCGCGACGCACACCGACCGGCGTGTCGTCGTGGATCTCGTCGTCGTGATCGAGCTTGTCGTCGATCGAGATCCCGGCGCCGGAGAACAACGTCTGGACGTCGGTGAGGACCGATTCGGACAGCTCCACGTGGCGCAGCACATGACTGACCTGATCCGCGTGGACCTCGCCACTCGCGCGGCCTCGTTCGACGAGTGCTCCCCACTCCTGTTCGTCGACCCCGTCGACCGGCGAGACGAGCGCGCTGCTGTCGACGCTCGGGTCGTTCGATTCAGTGGGAACGTTCGTCGGTTCGTCGATGGAGCCAACCTAGCAACGACTCCGCCGCCGAAAGAGCGCGAGCGGGGTCGGGCTCCGCCAGCGCCATCAACTCGAGCCGCGCAGCGCGGTCCTCCTCGAGCGATGCCGGGTCGGTATACGACGTGCGGTGTCGCAGTTCACGGCGCGTGGCAGCCGCGATCAACGACTGCGCCTCGACGGTCGCGTCGAGATCGAGATCGGCGACGGACGCACGCTCGAGCACCTCACGGGCATCGGGAGCGGCGATGTCGAGAGCCCCGTTGAGATCGCCCGCCTCGGCCAAGGCGAGGAACGCCAGCCGGTTCGCGTCGTTGTCGAACAACCCCTCGACCAGCCAC
This sequence comes from Ilumatobacter sp., assembly GCF_049588435.1. Lineage (GTDB taxonomy): Bacteria > Actinomycetota > Acidimicrobiia > Acidimicrobiales > Ilumatobacteraceae > Ilumatobacter_A. Next base: position 6,276 of record NZ_JBAVYV010000537.1, on the reverse strand, counting down.
TCGGCGATCGAGTCCCACTCCTGCACGAGCAGGACGAGTGCCGCGAACTCGGCGTTCTCCATCGGCGCGTTCTGGCGCTTCGTCTCGACCGCGATCGACGGTCGACGCACCCCCCGCTCTGCCAACTTCACCAGATCGGCCACGGGGAGTCCCACCTTGGCTGCGACCTCGCCCGCGTACAGCTTGCGGACGTTCGGGTTCGGATGTTCGTTGACGACCGTCATCGCCTCCTCGGCGAGACGTGCACGCTGTTCGGGAGAATCGAGACGGCGCGATCCCATCGTGCGCTGCAGCCGGAAGCCGAGGAACGGCAACGGCTCGGCGACGGCTTTGGCCAACGCCTCGGGATTCGATCGTGCGAGATCGCCCGGATCAGCCCCCGCGGGGAGGCGGGCGACCGACACCTCGACCTGGTGCTTCTGTTCCCATTCGTAGAAGCGCTCCGCCGCGCCCTGCCCGGCGGCGTCGGCGTCGAACGACAGCACGACTCGGCTCGCGTACCGCTTGAGGAGCCGCACGTGTTCCTCGGTCAATGCGGTTCCGCACGTGGCGACGGCCCGCGGCACCCCGGCCTGGTGGAATCCGATGACGTCGGTGTACCCCTCACACACGACGATCTGGTCGGTCTTGGCGGCATCCGCCTTCGCCCAGTTGAGCCCGTACAGGACCTTCGACTTCGTGTAGATCGGGGTCTCCGAACTGTTCTTGTACTTCGCCGGGTCGTCCGATCCCGGCAGGATCCGCCCGCCGAATGCGAGTGCTTCGCCCGACTCCGAGAAGATCGGGAACATCACGCGGGCACGGAACGAATCCTGCATCCGGTTCCGGCGGTTGCGGAATGCGAGTCCGACATCCTGGAGCACGTCGGGTGGTCGACCGAGGTCGTGCGCGAGCCGATCCCAGTCGTCGGGAGCCCATCCCAACTTGAACTGCCGGGCGATGTCGCCGTGGAGGCCGCGATCACGCAGATAGTCGCGGGCAGCGCGCGCCTCGGGGTCCTTCAACAGCCGCTCGTGGTACCACTCGACCGCATCGTTCATCGCCTCGGTCAGCTTCTTGCGACGGGCGCGCTCCTTGGACTGACCCGTCGAGGTGTAGTTCAGCGAGATTCCCGCCTTGGCGGCCAGGTGCTCGACCGCCCCCGGAAAATCGGTGTGTTCGATCTCCTGGATGAACGTGAAGACGTCTCCGCCCTTGTCGCACCCGAAGCATTTGTAGCGACCGGTCTCCTCACGCACGTAGAAGGAGGGAGATTTCTCGGCATGGAACGGGCACAGACCCGACCAGTTCCGTCCGACCCGCTTCAGCGCGACGTACTGCTGGACGGTGTCGACGATGGAGACGGTCGAGCGGATCTTGTCGATGTCGTCGTCCGCGATCCCCATGGCGGGCACGCTACTTCTCCGATCGGGGCGAACATCCTGACCGAGGCGTCATGGGATGGCGTCATGGGATCGAACCCGACCCCGTCGTTTCGAGCTCACCCCGATCGCGGGTCGGATCCGCCGCCGAGACGGTCACCCGTCCGTGTCGTCGAAGGCGGCCTCCACGAGCTCGGATTCTTCCTCGGCGCGGCCCGACGACTTCAACGAGAACCCGATCGATGCGGTGAGCACGATCGCGATCACGCCGAGCGAGAGCGCCGTCGGGATGTGATACCACTCGGCGATGAGCATCTTGACGCCGACGAAGGCGAGGATGATCGCGAGACCCTCCTGGAGGTACGTGAAGCGCGAGTGCATGTCGGCCAGCAGGAAATAGAGCGCGCGGAGACCGAGGATCGCGAACGCATTCGACGCGAACACGATGAACTGCTCATTCGACACGGCGAGCACGGCCGGAACCGAATCCACGGCGAAGATCACGTCGGTTGCCTCGATGAGCATCAGCACGGCGAACAATGGAGTCGCGAGGCGCTTGCCGTTCTTCCTCGTGAACAGCTTCTGGCCATCGAACTCATCGGTGGACGGCACGAAGCGATTGACGATCTTGAGGAACTTCGACTCACCCGGGTCGATGTGGTCGTTGTCCGAGAAGACGAGCTTCCCGGCGGTGTACAGCAGGAATGCGCCGAAGATGTACAAGATCCAGTCGAAGCGTTCGATGAGGGCGACACCGGCGAAGATGAAGACGGCGCGGAGTGCGAGCGCCCCGAAGATCCCCCAGAACAGCACCCGATGTTGATACCGCTGCGGCACCTTGAAGTACCCCATGATGAGCGCCCAGACAAAGACGTTGTCGACGCTCAGACTCTTCTCGATCAGGTACCCGGAGATGTACTCGCCGCTGGCCTGAGAACCGAACCACCACGCGACCACACCGGTGAACGCGACACCGACGCTGATCCAGACGGCCGACTCGATCGCCGCCTCCTTCGTCTTGACCTCGTGCGCTTCCTTGTGCACGACCAGCAGGTCGATCAACAGCATCACGAAGATCACCGCGAGCAGCACGATCCACTGCCACGCGTGGACGTCGATGTCTGCGAGGTTCGCGTTGCGCTCACTCTCGGCGAGGAGTCCGGGCACGAGGGAGGTCACCGCTCCATCATGCCCGGAAATCCTCGAACCATGCGGACGCCCCGATCAGGCGTTTCGCAACACGGCCTGCGCCGCGCTGAGCCGGGCGATCGGCACCCGGAACGGGCTGCACGACACGTAGTCGAGTCCGACGCGGTAGAACAGGTCGATCGACTCGGGATCGCCGCCGTGCTCGCCGCACACGCCGAGCTTCAGCTTCTTCTTGGTGGAGCGGCCGCGTTCGACCCCGAGGCGCACGAGGTCACCTACACCGGTCTGGTCGATCGTGTCGAAGGGGTTGCGCTTCAACAAGCCCTGCTCGAGGTAGGCAGGCATCATCCGGCTCTCGATGTCATCGCGGCTGAACCCGAAGGTGAGCTGCGTGAGGTCGTTGGTACCGAACGAGAAGAAGTCCGACACTTCGGCGATCTCGTCCGCACGCACGGCGGCACGAGGCGTCTCGATCATCGTGCCGATCGTGATGTCGGGCTTGTTGCGCATGCCCTTCAACGCCGCGTCGACCTCCTCCTGCACCCATGAACGCGCGAGCGCCATCTCCTCGCGGGTGACCGTGAGCGGGATCATGATCTCGACGATGGGGTTCTTCTTCCGCTTGCGCAGTGCTGCGGCCGCGTCGAGCAACGCTCGAACCTGCATCGCGTAGAGGCCGGGCTTGATGACCCCGAGCCGCACACCGCGCGTGCCGATCATCGGATTGTGCTCCGCCCAACTCTCGGCGGCGGCGAGTTCGGCCTGCTCCTGCTCGTTCAGCCCGGTCGTGGCCTCCTTGATCTTCAGTTCCTCGACGGGCGGCAGGAACTCGTGGAGCGGCGGGTCGAGCAACCGGATGGTGACCGGCAGACCGTCCATCGCCTCGAGCACCTCTTCGAAGTCGGCCTGCTGCACATCGCGCAGCGCAGCGAGTGCGGCCTCCTCTTCCTCTTCGGTCGTCGCGAGGATCATGCGGCGCACGACCGGCAGGCGATCGGGGGCGAGGAACATGTGCTCCGTGCGGCACAAGCCGATGCCCTCGGCACCGAGTTCGCGAGCATTGGCGGCGTCCTCGCCGGAGTCGGCGTTGGCGCGCACGGCGAGCTTCCCCTTGCGGACCTTGTCGGCCCATCCCAGGATCGTCGTGAACTCGGCCGGAGGCTCGCCGCTCGCGGTCTTCATCTCGCCGAGCACGACTTCGCCGCTCGTCCCGTCGATCGAGATGACGTCACCCTCCTCGACGGTGACGTCGCCGACGGTGAACTTCTTGCCGGAGATCTTGATCGCCTCCGCTCCGACGATGGCGGGGGTTCCCCAGCCACGAGCGACGACAGCGGCGTGGCTGACGAGCCCGCCGCGGGCGGTCAGGATGCCCTCGGAGACCATCATGCCGTGCACGTCCTCGGGGCTCGTCTCGCTGCGGACCAGGATGACCTTCTCGCCGCGGTCGTCGGCAGCGTCGGCTGCGTCGTCGGCGGTGAAGTACACCTTGCCGACCGCTGCGCCGGGCGACGCCCCCAGACCGGTCGCGAGGACCGTGCCCTTGTCGGTGAACTGCGGGTGGAGCACCGAGTCGAGATTGTCGGCCGAGACCCGCATGAGGGCGGTCTCACGGCTGATCTTCCAGCGCTCCTTGCCCTTCCCGGTCCCCTTCGTCATGTCGACGGCCATCTTCAGCGCAGCGACGCCGGTGCGCTTGCCGACCCGGGTCTGCAGCATCCAGAGCTTGCCCTGCTCGATGGTGAACTCGGTGTCGCACATGTCCTCATAGTGCCGCTCGAGGCGGACGAAGATCTCGAACAGTTCGTCGTGGATCTTCGGGAAGACGTCCTTCATGTCGTCGAGTGTCTGCGTGTTCCGGATTCCGGCGACCACGTCCTCACCCTGGGCATTGACGAGGAAGTCGCCGTACGGCTTGTTCTCGCCCGTCGCCGCGTTGCGGGTGAATCCGACCCCGGTACCGGAATCGTCGTCACGGTTGCCGAACACCATCGCCTGAACGTTGACGGCGGTGCCGAGCGTGTGCGCGATGCGTTCACGATTGCGATAGGCGATCGCACGCGGACGGTTCCACGACGAGAACACGGCCTCGACCGCACCGCGCAACTGCTTCATCGGCTTCTGCGGGAACGGCTTGCCCGTCTGCTCCTTCACGAGTGCCTTGTACTGATCGCAGAGTTCCTTGAGCGCATCGGCCGGGATGTCGGCGTCGGTCTTGCCCCCGACTTTCTCGCGTGCCGCTTCGAGCAGCTCCTCGAACGGTTCGCCCTCGGCGTCCATCACGATGCGCGCGTACATGGCGATGAACCGGCGGTAGCTGTCGTAGGCGAAGCGCTCGTTGTCGGTCGACGCCGCGAGTCCCTTCACCGATCGGTCGTTGAGGCCGAGGTTGAGGACCGTGTCCATCATGCCGGGCATCGAGAACTTGGCGCCGGACCGGACCGAGACGAGCAACGGGTCCTTGGGGTCGCCCAACGTGCGACCCATGTCGTTCTCGAGTTTGGCGACCTGCTTCTCGATCTCCGCATCGAGCTCGGCCGGCCAGCCCGATTCCATGTACGCGCGGCAGGCGTCGGTCGACACGGTGAAGCCTCCGGGAACGGGCAGCTTGAGGACGCTGGTCATCTCGGCGAGGTTCGCGCCCTTGCCTCCGAGCAGGTCCTTGTACTCCATCGGAGGACGGCGGTGCTTGTGGTCGAAGCTGTAGACGTAAGGCATACGGCTGCTCAGCATAGATCCCCTGTCAACCGCACCAGCCGTAGGCTGGACCGATGTTCCGGATCCTCGGCTTCGACGTGAGAGTGCAGTCCGGATTCGTGATGTTCACGGCGCTGATCGTGTTTCTCTATCGCAGCCCGTTCGGATATTGGTTGGCTGGTTCGATCGCCGTCCTCACGCTCATTCACGAGTTGGGACACGCGACTGCAGCACGTCGCGCCGGCGCGGACGCAGAGATCTCACTGGGGTTCTTCGCCGGATACGCGTCGTATCGCCCCACTCGGCCCATCAGCCGAGCGCGGCAGGCGTGGATCTCGTTCGCCGGCCCCGGAATCCACATCGCGGTCAGCGTCACCGTGCTGCTCGCTATGGGCTTCAGCCCGTTCGACATGCCCTCGACGTTCAGCGAACCGGCGGCTGCGGCCATCTGGTGGGCAGGCCCGGCGATCGGAATGATGAACCTGATCCCCGTGCTCCCCCTCGACGGCGGCCACATCATGACCTACGGCATGGACTACGTCGTCCCGGGCCGGGCGCACCGGTACATGCTCTTCTTCTCGATCGCCCTGACATCGGCCTCGGCCGTACTGCTGGTCGCAACCGGGTACCGAGGCTTCGTCCTGTTCGTCGGCTTCCTCCTGATCTCACAGTTCCAGATGCTCAATGCCGGCAAGGCTCCGCAGGTCGCGAGTTCACCGTGGAACGTCGCTTCGGATGCGCTCGATGCCGGCAAGGCGGGCAAGGCGCGACGCATCCTGTTCTCGGCGCTGAGCCACCCACAACCGACCCGAACGGCTCCGCCCTCGGAGTTGTCGACCGAGCGCGCGGCCGAGTTGATCGACCTGCTTCCGGAGCCACTCCCCCAGGGCGACCCGAGCAACGAGTACGTTCTGGCGCGGCTCCTGCTCGAGACGAGGCGGTTCGGCGAGGCCGCGCACTACGCCGCCGATTCGTTCCAGCGTCATCCGTCGACGTTGACCGCTGCGATCGTCGCCCGCTCCGCCGGAGCCCTCGACGACCAGGCAACCGCGATCGGCTGGCTGCGCAC
>NZ_JBAVYV010000536.1:0-3997 GCF_049588435.1 Ilumatobacter sp. | reverse complement strand
GGGTACGACCTGGTCACCGCGAACAGCGTGAAGGTCCTGATCAACCTGATCGTGACGGTCATCGCCCTGCCGGTTTTCATCGTCCAGGGCGACGTGGTGTGGGCGCCCGCGCTGGTGCTGGCGGCCGGGTTCATGGCCGGCGGGTGGTTCGGTGCGAAGCTCGCGGTGAAGGGCGGCGAGAAGCTCGTGCGGATCTTCATGATCGGCGCGGCCCTGTACCTCGCCGGGCGCCTCATCGGCATCTGGTGACGGACGGTCGAGGCAACGATGTTGTCCTCGTCGTGAAACGCGCCGTTCACAGGGTGGTCTTATGGTCAGACCTTCATGACGAATCGGTTGATTGCGACACCCGAGACCTGCTTCTGGGGATACCTCGACGCAGATGAAGCACCCGTGCTCAGTGTCGATCCGGGAGAGACGATCACCGTCGAAGCGGTCACCCACCACTCCGGCGATGCTCCCGACCTGATGATGGACGACGGTGTGCGTGCGATCTGGGACGGCATCGCTCCCGAGACCCGCACGCCTGGTGTCCACATCATGACCGGGCCGATCGAGGTCCGCGGTGCCCAGCCCGGCGACACGCTGCGCGTCGAGCTGTTGTCGATGTCGCCGCGCATGCCCTACGGCGCCAACTGCGCGGCGAACTGGGGCCTGTTTCACGAGCGGTTCGGCAAGGAACGCATCACGATCTACGAACTCGACGACACGGTCGCCACCGCTCCGTGCGAGTTTCCGGCGTTCGCCACGCCGCTCTTCGGATTCGACTTCACCGCCCTGGAGCTCTACGACCGTCCCGGTGTGATCTCCGAACCCGATTGCGGTGCGCGCCAGCCCTTCGGACGCGAGGTACGCGTGCCGGTCCGACCCCATCTCGGCGTGATGGGCGTCGCCCCCGAGGGACCACGGCGCAGCAGCATCGAGCCCGGTGTGTTCGGTGGCAACGTCGACAACTGGCGCTTCGGCCCGGGTGCGACCGTCCACTACCCGGTGTTCCACGAGGGCGCAGGCTTCTACGTCGGCGACCCCCACTTCGCCCAGGGTGACGGCGAGATCTGTGGGACCGCGATCGAAGCGTCACTCGATGTCACGTTGCGACTATCGCTCGCGTCCGACCTTCCGGTCGAGGCGCCGCTGCTGAGAACCGACACCCACTGGTTGACGCACGGCTTCTCCAACAGTGTCGACGACGGTGTCGACGGACTCGGCTCGGCGATGGCGATGGCCGCCGAACAGATGTTGAAGCTGATGGTCGACCGGGGAGGCTTCACCATGGACGAGGCCTATTCGCTCGCATCCGTCGCCGTCGACATGGGTGTCACCCAGGTCGTCGACGGCATCGTCGGCTGTCACGCGGCTGTCGCACACTCGATCCTCGACCGCTGATGCACCTCACACCACACGAGCAGGAACGGCTCCTCGTTCACGTCGCGGCTGACGTCGCTCGCGGGCGACGGGTTCGCGGGCTGGAGCTCAATCACCCCGAGGCGGTGGCCATCCTCACCGACTGGGTGCTCGAAGCGGCACGCGACGGTCGGACCGTCGTCGACCTGATGGATGCCGGTCGGCGCGTCCTCACACGCGACGACGTGATGGAAGGCGTCGCCGAGATGATCCACGACGTTCAGGTCGAGGCGACGTTCCCGGACGGCACGAAGCTGGTCACGCTCCACGACCCGATCGGTCCCCAGCAAGACTGGGGCGACACGTGATCCCCGGCGAGATCACCGGACCCGACGAACCGATCGACATCAATGTCGGACGGCGGGTGCTCACGTTGCGCGTCGAGAACGGCGGAGACCGCCCGATCCAGGTCGGTTCGCACTATCACTTCAGCGAGTCGAACCCGTCGTTGCGGTTCGACCGCGTCGCCGCTCGAGGCCACCGACTCGATATTCCGGCGGGGACGGCCATCCGGTTCGAACCCGGCATCGCGACCGACGTCGACCTCGTGCCGCTGGTCGGTGAACGGGTCGTGCTCGGGCTCCGCGGTGAGACGGCAGGGGCGCTCGACGGATGAGCCGCATCGAACGTTCCCGGTATCGCAACCTGTACGGACCCACCACCGGCGACCGCATTCGACTCGCCGACACCGACCTGTTCATCGAGGTCACCGACGATCACTGCGCCGGCGGTGACGAAGCGGTGTTCGGCGGCGGCAAAGTGATCCGCGAGTCGATGGGGCAGTCCACCCGGACTCGTGCCGAAGGCTCGCCCGATCTCGTGATCACGGGCGCCGTCGTACTCGACCACTGGGGTGTGGTGAAGGCCGACGTGGGCGTGAAGGACGGTCGCATCGTCGGGATCGGCAAGGCCGGCAACCCCGAGACGATGGACGGAATCCATCCGGCACTCGTGATCGGCCCGTCCACCGAGATCCTCGCCGGCAACGGCAAGATCCTGACCGCCGGAGCCATCGACTGCCACGTGCACCTCATCTCGCCGACGCTGCTCGACGAGGCACTCACCTCCGGGATCACGACGATCATCGGTGGTGGGTCCGGACCCGCCGAGGGGACGAAGGCGACGACCGTGTCGGGCTCGTGGTACCTCGAACGGATGCTCGAAGCGCTCGACCACTGGCCGGTGAACGTCGCGCTGCTCGGCAAGGGCAATACCGTGAACCCGGAGGCGATGTGGGAACAGCTCCGTTCGGGTGCAGCGGGCTTCAAGTTGCACGAGGACTGGGGAACGACGCCCGCAGCCATCGATGCGTGTCTCACCGTCGCCGATGCATCGGGCGTGCAGGTCGCGATCCACACCGACACGCTGAACGAAGCCGGATACGTCGACGCGACGCTCGACGCGATCGCCGGGCGCTCGATCCACACGTTCCACACCGAGGGTGCCGGTGGCGGCCACGCTCCCGACATCATGACCGTCGCGTCCCACGCCAACGTCCTGCCGTCGTCGACCAACCCCACCCGGCCGCACACCGTCAACACCGTCGCCGAACACCTCGACATGCTGATGGTCTGTCACCACCTCAACCCGTCGGTGCCCGAGGATCTCGCGTTCGCCGAGAGCCGGATTCGACCCTCGACCATCGCCGCGGAGGACATCCTCCACGACATGGGAGCGATCTCGATGATCGGCTCGGACTCGCAGGCGATGGGCCGCATCGGCGAAGTCGTCCTGCGCACGTGGCAGACAGCGCACACGATGAAGCACCGCCGGGGAGCGCTGCGGATCGGTGACTCGACGGATGGTCCCGCCGACAACCTGCGCGCTCGTCGCTACGTGGCCAAGTACACGATCTGCCCGGCGATCGCACACGGTCTGGCGGCCGACGTCGGTTCGGTGGAGGTGGGCAAGATGGCCGACCTCGTGCTCTACGACCCGGCCTTCTTCGGTGTGCGACCGCACGTCGTGGTGAAGGGCGGGATGATCGCGTGGGCGCAGATGGGCGATGCAAACGCCTCGATCCCGACTCCGCAGCCGCAGTTGCCGCGCCCGATGTTCGGAGCCGCACCGGGCGTCGCGCCGGGCCTGTCGATCGGGTGGGTGTCCAGCACGGCCATCGACGACGGGCTCGCCGATCGCTTGAACGTCCGACGCGATCTCGTTGCGGTGTCCGACACCCGTTCGATCGGCAAGGCCGACATGGTGTTGAACGACGCCACGCCGGACATCGACATCGAACCCGACACCTTCGCCGTTCGCATCGACGGCGAACTCGTCACCGAGCAGCCGGCCGAATCGCTGCCGATGGCCCAGCGGTATTTCCTCTACTGATGAACGGCGAGCTGTTGATGCTGGTCGACGGGCGGTTCCCGGCGGGTGGGCACACGAACTCGGCGGGCGTCGAGGCGGCGGTCCGCCTGGGCGACGTCCGCGACGACCGCACGCTCGAGCGCTATCTCACCGGCCGCCTGGCGACCACCGGGATCGTCGACGCGGCGTTTGCGGCGTGCGTTGCCGACGGCACCGTCGACGTCGCCGTCCTCGACGCCGAGTACTCGGCACGCGTGCTGTCGCCTGCTCTGCGCGAGGCCAG
>NZ_JBAVYV010000535.1:0-10056 GCF_049588435.1 Ilumatobacter sp. | reverse complement strand
ACTGTGGGGCGAGCGTGGCCATCCTCGAGGACGCCGGCTTCCTGAAGCGCTTCGAATCGGTACGCGACTCACTCCCGACGATCGAACACATCGCCTTGATCGAAGCCGACGGCGCTGCTGATGAGATCGTGCGCTACAGCGACATGATCGCCTCGGAGCCGGCGGACCTGTCGGCGGAGGCGAAGACCGCCGAGATGGGTGACACGGCGACGATCATCTACACCTCGGGGACGACCGGTCCACCGAAGGGAGTCATGCTCAGCCACAACAACGTGGCCTGGACACTCGAGTCGGTGGGCCAGTCGATGCGTGACCAGACCACGATCGACTCCTTCGCTGGAAAGCGCCACGTGTCGTATCTCCCGATGGCGCACGTGATGGAACGTCTCCTCGGCCACTACTACATGATCGATTTCGCGACGCGGATCTTCTGCTGCCCGGAGACCTCGCAGATGCCCGCCACCGTGCGCGAGGCGAAGCCGAATGTCTTCATCGGTGTCCCGCGTGTGTGGGAGAAGATGTACGCGGGCGTGAACGCCGCGATCGCTGCCGATCCGGAGAAGGAGAAGCAGTTCAACGACGGCGTTGCGGCGGCGATCCCGATCATGGCCAAGATGACCGCCGGCACCGCGAGCGAGGAGGAGATCGCCACGTGGAACTTCCTCGACGAGGTGGGTTTCAAGGCGGTCCGTGGGCTAATCGGACTCGACGAGGTCGAGATCGGAATCTCCGGTGCTGCACCGATCCCGGCCGAGATCCTCGAGTGGTTCCGCGCGATCGGCGTGCCGTTGAGCGAGGGCTACGGAATGAGCGAGACCACCGCGGTGCTCTCGTGGTCCGCTGCCGCCAGGCCCGGCTACGTCGGCGCTGCGGCCGTCGGCGTCGAGATGAAGATCGCAGAGGACGGCGAGGTGCTCGCGCGTGGCGGCAACATGTTCGAGGGATATCTCGGGCTGCCGGACAAGACCGCCGAGACCATCGACGACGAGGGCTGGGTGCACACCGGGGACATTGGCGTCATCGACGACGACGGCTACCTCAAGATCGTCGACCGCAAGAAGGAACTGATCATCACCGCCGGTGGCAAGAACATCAGCCCGGCGAACCTCGAGGCCGCCCTCAAGATGATTCCACTCGTCGGCCAGGCGTGCGCCGTCGGTGAGAAGCGTCCGTTCGTCGCTGCGCTCGTCGTGCTCGACCCCGACGCCTCCGCGGCGTGGGCAGCCGAGCACGGACTCGAGGGAGAAGCCGCGACGATGTCAGCGATGGCAGCGAACCCCGATGTGATCGCCGAGGTCGAAGCCGGCCTCGTGACGGCGATGTCCGACTTCAACAACGCCGAGTCGGTGAAGAAGGTCAAGGTGCTCGGCAACGAGTGGCTGCCCGACACCGAACTGCTCACGCCGACATCGAAGCTCAAGCGCCGCGGCATCCTCGCTACGTTCGCCGACGAGATCGAGGCGCTCTACGTCAAGTAGCGGCCCGGATCAACCGGGGTCTGACCCGAGTTGATACGTCAGGCGATGAGGCGATAGCCCACGCCGCGGGCGGTCACGATCAGTTTCGGGTCATCGGGGTGATCCTCGATCTTGACCCGCAGCCGGCGCACGTGAGCGTCGACCAGGCGTGAGTCGCCCAGATACTCGTATCCCCACACGCGCTCGAGGAGTTGGTCGCGCGAGAGGACCGATCCGGCGTGATCGGCGAACTCGCAGAGCAGCCGGAACTCGGTCTTGGTGAGATCGATCTCGGCGTCGCCCTTGAGCACGACTCCCTGTTCACGCCGAAGCTCGACGTCGCCGAACACCGACGGCTGCGGCGGCGACTGGTCCTGGAGATGGACGCGCCTCAGCAACGACCGGATGCGCGCCGCCAACTCCTTCGGAACGACCGGCTTGGTGACGTAGTCGTCGGCACCCGCTTCGAGTCCCGCGACCATGTCGACGGTGTCGGTCTGGGCGGTGATGATGATGATCGGGACGATGCTCTTGGCGCGCAGCGAGCGGCAGACCTCGAATCCGGACATGTCGGGGAGGCGCAGATCGAGCAGCACGAGATCGACGGGTTCGCGTTCGAACGAGAGCAATCCCTGCGCTCCGTTCGGGGCCTCGCGCACCGAATAGCCCTCGTCCTCGAGCGCGAGGGACAACGCGAGGCGAATCGCATCGTCGTCTTCGATGAACAAGAGGGTTTCCATGGCGTGAGCCGATGATAGGCGCCGGGGAGACTCGGAGCCGATCTGTTGCGGTTTGCTGACGAAGAGTCGACCCGACATCGAGCCAGGAGCGGTCCGATCGAGGTCGAACGTGATCTGCACCGACAGGGTTCACCCCGAATCCCCTGGTGAGCGCCCCGGACCGAGATTCAATTTTCGTTACACAAAGCGCACAATCCGAACGTCGTGCTGTCACAGTCCGGGAGCAACATATGAACTGTTCACGCTGCCCCGGTGAGGTACCTCCCTCCCCCTGGTGCCTCACCGGCAGCGGGTGAACCCTCGACTGGAGCCGTTGAGTCGGCCCAGTCTGCAACACTCGACCCGTGGCCAGCGATCGCTCCCTACGTTTGCGCACTCGCGTCACACTGTTCTTCGCCCTCATCGCTTTGTTCGCTGGCCTGGTGTTGATCGGCGTGACGTACGGATTCGCCCGCAACAGTCTGCTCGAAGAGCGCTCGTCGTCGGCCAAGCAGCAGACCTTCGACAACGCGGAAGGGGTCGCCGACCAGCTCGATGCGGCCGCCGTCGACCCGACCGTCAGCATCGGCGACTACTTCGAGAACGTCCTGCGCACGGAGCCAGGCGGCTTCGCGTTGCTCATCGACCCACTCGCCCAGACCGATCTCACCCACCCGCTGTCGGACTTCCCCGAGGATCTGGTCGCGCACATCGAGGCCGGTGGATCGGGGATCGAGTACATGTCGATCGATGGCGACGACTACGTGACCGTCGGCGTGTACATCCGTCGCCACGACACCGGATACCTCGAGGCCTTCCCCGCCGACAACGAACGGTCCACCCTGACCGCACTTCTCACGGCGCTCGCCCTCGGTGGCCTCGGCACCCTGGTCGTCGCCACGCTGTTCGGATATTCGACCAGCAGACGGTTGCTTCGCCCGCTGAGTCGCGTCGCCGATGCGGCGGAGGACATCGCGTCCGGTGGCCTCGACACGCGTCTCGAGGGTGAGTCCGACCCGGACCTCGACCGACTCGCGAGTTCGTTCAACGACATGGCCGACGCGGTCCAGACCAAGATCGAGCTCGAGGCGCGCTTCGCATCCGACGTGAGCCACGAGTTGAGGTCACCGATCACCGCTCTCACCGCAGCGGTCGAGGTACTCGACGCGAAACGTGACGACATCCCGGAGCGCACCCAACAGGCACTTGACGTGGTGGTCAGCCAGGTCCGCCGTTTCGACAGCATGGTCATCGACCTCCTCGAGCTCTCCCGCCTCGACGCGGGGGCCACGGACCTCACCGTGGAGACGCTCGACATCATCACGCTGACCCACCGTGTCGCCGCCCGGTTCGGCAGCCCCGACATCGAGGTCGACGTCGATCCGCAGACACCCCGTGAGATCGATGCCGACAAGGTTCGCTTCGAACGCGTACTCGGCAACCTGATCGAGAACGCGAACCACCACGGTGGCGGCGTCCTGCGGGTCGAAGTGGTGCCGGTGCACAACGAGATGATCCGATTCGCGGTCGAGGACGGGGGTCCCGGCGTCGCCCAGAGCGAACGGGAACGCATCTTCGAACGATTTTCACGCGGCAGCGCTGCCCGTCACCGCATCGGGACAGGACTCGGCCTCGCGCTCGCGTCCGAGCACAGCGCCGCGATGGGCGGCGCGGTCTGGGTGGAGGATCGTCCCGGCGGCGGTGCGCGGTTCGTCTTCGAGATCCCCAGCAGGAGACCTCATCAATGAGCACGATGGTGAGCAGGATGACGAACAGGACGACGAACAGGACAATGAACAGGACGAGTCGATGAGCAACATCATTCGTCGCGCGGCGTGGTGTGTGGCGTTCGCCGCCGTCGCGTCCTGCGGTGTGCCGACGGGCCCCGAGAGCTTCGAGGCGATCGGAGACGCCGAGATACCGAACCGACTCGCCGACACGACCAGCACGACCTCGACCACCACGACGACGACCACCACGACGCTTCCGGACACGCCCCAGACGACGACCACCACGAGCATCGCTCCGGCCACCCAGTTCGTCGAGGTCTTCTTCCTGTCGCGCGATCAGCTACGCGCGGTCGAAGTGGAGGCACCTTCTCCGGTCGCCGACACCGACTTGATCCTGCTGCTCGAACGTGGCCCGGGACCCTCTGGCGGGTTGCTCACCAACCTGGTCGAGGAGGGGCTGATCATCGACACCACGTCCCAGGGCGGCATCTTGACGATCGACCTCGACGAGTCGATTCTCGACGACATTCCGTCACGCGATCAGCGCGAAGCGATCGCCCAGATGGTGCTCACGTTCCTCTACGGACTCGGTGGGGTGGGCCAGGCGGTGTTCACCTTCAACGGCGGGACCGAGAACGTCGCCATCCCGACCGGAGACCGCTTGTTGACCAACGAGCCTGTCTCGGTCGACGATTACGCCACCATGCGGGTCAACGTCGATCCGAACCCCGAACTCGATCCGAACCCCGATGAGGTCGACACCGGCGGCGAACTCGAAACCGTCGACGGAACGACCACGACGACCGCCCAGCCCTGATCGGTTCGGGCAGAACGTTCAGTAGCCGAGCCGCTCGACGCGTTCGGGGCGTCGCTGCCAGTCCTTGTCGACCTTCACCCGCAACTCGAGAAAGGCGCCCTCGGGGAGCTGCTTGCGTGCAGCCTCACCGGCCCGTTTCAAGATCAGGCCGCCCTTGCCGATGACCATCCCCTTCTGGCTCTCGCGCTCGACGATGATGTCGACGCGAATGCGGGGCCATTCCCACTCCACCACCTGCGTCGCGATCGAGTACGGCAGTTCGTCACGCGTTGCCGCGAGGAGTTGCTCGCGGACGAGTTCGGCGACCCAGCGCTCCTCCGGGAGGTCGCTCACCTCGCCCTCGGGAAAGAAGCGAGGACCGTACGGGAGGGTGGAGACGAGATGGTCGATCAACCCGTCGAGGCCGTCCTTCGTGCGCGCCGACACCGGGAAGTACTCGCGCGCTCCCAGTTCGCTCGACGCGGTCAACATCGCGAGGACCTTGTCCTGGGGTGCTCGATCGATCTTGTTCACGATGACGATCGAGTTCGGCATGTCGAGACGTTCGGCGACCCAGCGATCGCCCTTGCCGAACGGTTGGGTGGCATCGAGCACCAACGCCGTCACGTCGACGTCACCCGAATTCCGACCGACGCTGTCGAGTGCGGTCGCGTTGACCCGCTGTCCCAGCGCGGTGACCGCCTTGTGCAGGCCGGGCGTGTCGACGAAGACGATCTGGCTGTTCGACTGAGTGTGTACACCCATGATCCGGTGGCGGGTGGTCTGCGGCTTGTCGCTGACGATGCTGATCTTGCGACCACAGATGGCGTTCACCAACGACGACTTCCCGACGTTCGGGCGGCCGACGAACGTGACGAAACCGGATCGGAACCCGTCGCCGGTGTCCGTATTGGTGTCGTCGGTTTCGTCGCTCATCACAACAGTCTGCCAACATCGGCTCCATGCAGATGATCGAAGGCATCGACGGACTCAAAGCTCTCGTCGGAGAGCACCTCGGCTACTCGCCCTACGTGGAGATCACCCAGGAACAGGTCAACACATTCGCGGAGGCCACCGGTGACCACCAGTGGATCCACGTCGACGTCGAGCGCGCCGAGTCCGGCCCCTTCGGCGGACCGATCGCGCACGGATACCTGACCCTCTCACTCGGCCCGATGCTCTCGCCGCAGATCTTCGGTGTGTCCGGCGTCGCGATGGGCGTCAACTACGGCACCGGCAAGGTGCGCTTCCCCTCCCCCGTCCCCGTCGGCTCGAAGCTGCGCCTCGGCGTCACACTCACCGCGGTCGACGACGTCCCCGGCGGAGCACAGGTCACGCAGGAGTTCGTCTTCGAGATCGAAGGTGCCAGCAAGCCGTCGTGCGTCGCCGAGGTCATCTTCCGCTACTACGTCTGACCGATCGAGGTCCGACCGATTCGACTCGAAGGGCGCGGCGATGTCCGACTCCAACCAGTTCGCCGACGACGGCGTCGCAGTGGCCGAGCTCGCGCTCGCCGACGTCCACGAGGCGATCGGGCGCACGCGACCCGATGCGGAATGTCTCGTCTTCCGTGACCGCCGGTTCACCTGGGCACAGATGGAGGAGCGGACACGCCGTCTCGCGAACCACCTGCTCGGCCAGGGACTCGGTTGCCACACCGAACGCGATCAGGTGGCCGGTCACGAGTCGGGCCAGGACCATCTCGCGATCTACCTGCACAACGGAAACGAATACCTCGAGTCGATGCTCGGGGCGCTCAAGGCGCGCGTCGTCTCGCTGAACGTCAACTACCGCTATGTCGCCGAGGAGCTCGAGTACCTGCTCGTCGATTCGAACGCTCGCGCGGTCGTGATCCATTCGGCCTTCGCTCCCACGCTGGCCGAGGTCCTCCCCCGCGTGACGCACCTGACGACCATCCTCCAGGTGGCCGACGATTCGGGCAACGAGCTGCTCCCGGGCGCAATCTGGTACGAGGATGCGCTCGCAGCTGCATCGGCGGAGCGCCCCGACGTCACCTGGTCGGCCGACGACCTCTACATGCTCTACACCGGTGGGACCACCGGCATGCCGAAGGGCGTGATGTGGCGCAACGGCGACGCGATGCGCGAGTGTTTCGGCGGGTCGAAGACCGCGACCACGATCGACGGGTTCATCGACGAGGCGAACACGGGTCTGCGGGCGCTGCTCGCTCCCCCGTTCATGCACGGGGCCGGTCACTGGATGAGTTTTCGGACGTGGCTCGGCGGCGGGACGATCGTCGTCCAGGACGTCACCGATCGTCTCGATCCGGCAGACATCTGGCGCACGATCGAACGCGAACGGATCGACTTCCTGCTGATCGTCGGCGACGCGTTCGCCCGCCCGCTCCTTGACGAACTCGACCGGGCTCGCGCGTCCGACGCCGACTACGACCTCTCCTCGCTGACCGTGCTGCTGTCGGGCGGCGCCGCGCTGTCGGCCCCCTTGAAGGACGAGTTCCTCGCGCATCTTCCGACGCTGATGATCATCGACGGACTGGGCTCGTCGGAGGCCGGCGGTCAGGTCTCCCACGTCTCGACCGGTGGCGACGCGACCACGGGCACGTTTCCCCTGACCGATTCGAATGTGGTGCTGTCGGCAGACCTCGATGCGGTACTGGAGCCCGGAGCGGCCGAGATCGGATGGCTCGCGAAGACGGGTCGACTCGCGCTCGGCTACCTGGGCGACCCCGACAAGACCGCGCGCACCTACCCGGTGGTCCACGGCATCCGCTACGCCGTGCCCGGCGACCGCGCCCGGATCCTGACGGACGACGTCGGCGGGCCGGGCATCGTCGAGCTGCACGGTCGCGACTCGGTCACGATCAACTCCGGCGGTGAGAAGATCTTCGCCGAGGAGGTCGAGGCAGCGATGAAGGAACACCCTGCGATCTACGACTGCGTGGTCGCCGGACGCCCGAGCGAGCGCTGGGGCAGCGAGGTTGTCGCCGTGGTCAGGCTCCGCGCCGATCACCACGCGACCGACGAGGAACTCCTCGCCGAGGCGCAGCGCCACGTCGCCCGCTACAAATTGCCGAAGGACATCATCCGCGTCGACGAGATCGTTCGATCGCCGAGCGGCAAGGCGGACTATCGCTGGGCTCGCGGCGTCGCGTCGCGCTGACGATGACCCTGCACCTCGACCGCGAGCTGGTCGAACCCCTGCTCACCTGGCCGGGTGTGATCCATGCGATCGACGTCGGCCACGCTGCCACCGCCCCGCGCGTCGATGACACGCTCCTGCGCCGGGGCGGCGATTCCCTGCTCAGCCGAGCCGCCTGGGTCGACGGTCTCGGTTCGTTGGTCAAGACCGCAACCGTGTTCCCCGGCAACGCCGCAGACGGTCTGGCCACCGTCAACGGTTCGGTGGCACTGTTCTCGGACCGAACCGGCGAACTCGACTGCACGCTCGATTTTCATCTCATCACCAAGTGGAAGACGGCCGCCGACTCGGCACTCGCTGCCGGTCGCCTGGCGCGTGCTGATTCCGAGCGGATCCTGATCGTCGGGTCGGGCACGGTCGCGTCGTCGATGATCGATGCATACCGGTCGCTGTTCCCATCGGCCCGCTTCGACGTCTGGAGCCGAACCGCGTCCAACGCCGACGCACTCGCCGAGGCTGCAGGCGCCGACCGGGCCGACGACCTCGAGACCGCGGTCCGACGAGCAGACGTCGTCTGCACCGCCACGATGTCGAACGACCCCGTGATCCACGGGTCGTGGCTGCACCCGGGCCAGCACGTCGATCTCATCGGTGGCTACCGACCCGACATGCGCGAAGCCGACGACGAGTGCATCGGACGCTCGTCGGTCTTCGTCGACAGCCTGATGACGGCGCGAGACGTCGGTGACATCGCACGACCGCTCGAGGCGGGCGTGATCACCGAGTCGGACGTCTGCGACTACTCGGCGCTGCACTCCGGCGGCTTCGCGCGGACGTCCGACGACGAGATCACTCTGTTCAAGAATGCCGGCGGGGCCCACCTCGACCTCATGGTGGCCCGCCACATGTACCAAATCGCGACCGCATAGAACGCGCTTGACCTAGGGTCTGAGCAGGACCGCAACGCACAACGAACGAACACGAAAGGTGGGCCTCGCATGGGTCTCATGGACAAACTCAAGGGCGAACTCGTCGACATCATCGAGTGGATCGACGACTCCCGTTCGACGCTCGCGTGGCGGTTCCCCCGCTACCAGAACGAGATCAAGAACGGCGCCCAACTGATCGTCCGTGAGGGGCAGAAGGCCGTCTTCGTCTACCGGGGAGCGCTCGCCGACCAGTTCGAACCGGGTCACTACGAGCTGACGTCGGAGAACCTCCCGATCATGTCGACGCTGCAGGGCTGGAAGCACGGATTCGACAGCCCGTTCCGCTCCGAGGTGTACTTCATCAACACGCGGCCGGTCACCGACATCCGCTGGGGAACCCCCCAGCCCGTCACCGTGCGCGACCCCGACTTCAAGATGGTGCAGGTGCGCGCCAACGGACTGTGCGTCGTGAAGATCGCCGACGTCGAGATCTTCCTCAAGGAGGTCATCGGAACCGACTCGGCCGTCGAGGCCGACGAGATCACCGAGCTGCTGCGCCGGGTCATCTCGATGGCGTTCTCGGACATGGTGCTGGCGTCCGGACTCGGTGCGATCGACCTCCAGGGCCAGCAGGTCTCCCTGTCCGGTCGCCTCGCGAAGTTCGTCGAGGAACGCGTCGACGACGAGTTCGGCCTGGCGATCCCCGAGATGACGATGAACATCTCGCTTCCCGACGAGATCACCCAGGCGATGACCCGCGGCGTCGCCAAGGGCGTCGAAGCGTCCGGGTTCGTCGAGAACGTCGACCTCAACAAGTACCAGCAGGCACAGGCCGCCGATGCGATGCTCGCCGCAGCCGAGAACGAGGGGGGTTCGGTGATGGGCGACATGATGCAGATGGGCATGGGAGTCGCGATGGCCGGACAGATGGCCAACCAGATGGGCGGAGTCGGGGGTGCACCCCAGGCACAGCCGGCTGCGGCAGCCGCACCGCCGGCCTCAGCCGCACCGCCACCGCTGCCGGGTCAGAAAATGTTCCACGTCGATCACGGCGGTCAGGCCGGCGGGCCCTACAACATGGCCCAGATGCAACGGGGAATCCAGAACGGCCAGGTCACGGGACAGACCCTCGTCTGGGCCCAGGGAATGGCGGGGTGGCTCCCGGCACAGTCGGTGCCCGAACTGCAAGCCGTCTTCGCCGCACCGCCCCCCATGCCCCCGACCGAGCCGACACCACCACCGCCCCCGGCGCCCGGCACCCCGTCGGCCTGACTCGATGAGCGACACCCCGCCGCCGCTCGACGG
>NZ_JBAVYV010000534.1:0-8346 GCF_049588435.1 Ilumatobacter sp. | reverse complement strand
TGCCGGTGTTGTTTGGGTTGATGAAGCGGGTGAAGCCGGTGTTGGCGTTGTAGTAGAGGAGTTCGTCGGCACCGTCTCCGTTGAGGTCGACGTTGGTGATCGTGGTCCAGCCGGTGCGGAACTGGTGGACCGCGATCGATGAGACGGCTCCCGTGCTGTCCGGATCGGTGAACCGAGCCAGCCCGGGTCCACCGGACCAGTACGACGTCTGTCCGTTGCCTCCCGCCAGCGAGAGCGTCAGATGAAGGTGATCGAAATGGCTTCTGCTCGACAATTGTCGCCACGTCGACACGTCGGGCCCGTTCGCTCGATCGGATGCGTTTTCGGCGTTCCAGATGCGGTCGTTGCCCGAACCCGTGTTCCAGATCATGCGCACGATGCCGAGCCGACGAAGCATCGCGTGTGGCGTCCCGCCCGCGTCCGGCGCCAGCAGTGCGTCGATCAACGCTTCGCCTCGCGCCTTGAGCGTGACGTTCGACGTGTCGAACGGCAGATCGATCGCCAAACCCATCTTGTGATAGCTCGTCGCTGCTCCGAACGAGGCGCCGCAGTCGCGAGTCAGCCCGGAGTAGTACGCAGCGCCGAATGATGTCTTGAGCAGATCGGCTGCGTCATGCGTACCCCACCGGATGTTGGGGTACGCACAGGTCCAGTTCGCCGCGGAGCCGTAGGCATCAACCGGGGAGGAGAACGCTCGTGAAGGGAAACCGAACGACGTGAGCTGAGCTTCGAGAGAATCCGTGGTCTGCGGCGGCGGAGGGTCGGGATCCCGAGCGTCTTTCGACTCCTCTTCTTCCGAGGTCGGTGCGGCTCCGTCGGACCTCGCGGACACGGTGGACGCACCGACGAGGAGGAACATGGCCGCGACCACGGTACCTGCGACTCGAAGTGGTCTCATCTGGTCAAGTCTCGCGTGTTCCGAACCGCGTGTTCGCGTTTCGAGTCTCGTGGAACGGTTGTGGACCGCTCATGCTCTCCACGGCACGGCCGGGTTCACGGCGTGGTCGTGCAGGCATCGTCCAGAGTGCACTCGTCGACCGCGAAGATGCGCACCCACTGTCGGGGGCCGTCCTCCGGGGCGCCGCGTTCCGCGACGAGGGTGAGCTCAGCACTGTCGTCGACGAGGTTGGCATCTGGTTGTCGCTTGCCTCGATTCGGATACAGGATGAAGGTGGGTCCGGCCGTCGGCACGAGCGTCAACCCGCTTCGGATCTGCTCGCCGAGGGCCACGTCGGGACCGCGATTGACGAAGGGGGTCGCGGCGCATTGGCTGTACCATCCCGCCTGGGGCGTGGTTCCCGATACGACGACGCAGTCGTCCACGTCGAGGGAGCGCAGTGCGTAGCCGGCGTCGGCGATGGCGCGGAAGGACGTATCGAGCGACGTGGTCCGCCGATCGAGTTGGCCGGCGAACGCGAACGTGAAGACCAGAACGACGGCAACGGCGACAGCGAACAGCCCGGCCGTACCGAAACGCCCACGATTTGACACCGACTGCCAGATCGAGCAGACGCCGAGTGCAGCAAGTACCGCCGCGAACGGCAGCACCGCGAAGAGGTACTGCGATTCGAGGTGGCTGAGGTTGATGTTGAGCGCAACGATGCTCAGCAAACCGCTGACCACGCTGAAGAGGACGCCGGCGTCGGAAATCGAGCGGCGTCGGGCGACGTCGACCAGCGCGACGACTGAGCCGAGGGCAAAAACCGCGAACACGAGGGGGTGGAACAAGTCGGTCGGCTCGCCATCGGGCCACAGCAGGCGACGAAGATCTTCCAGCGACCTCCACGTCGGGATTCCCTTCGCGTCGCGAAAGGCGCGTTGTGCGCTGACGGGGGACACGCTTTGGGCTGTGGCCGCCGGGACGAACAACACCACAGCACACGCTGCGCCCGTGAGCATGCCGAGGGCAGCTGCCTCGAGCGCGACGCGCCGACGTTGTCCCGGTCCGACGCGAAGGCCGACGACGAGGACGACGCCGATCATTCCGGCGGCGATCGTGACTGGCGCGCCGAAGCGAATCGTGGTGGCGAGACCACATAAACCGGGGATCACGATGTACGCGGGGCGCGCGAGGCGCTCGCCTCGCCACCAGAAGAGCGCGGCGGCGATGGCCAACGTGGCCACGGCGACTCCGGCCACGTCGACGAAGACGAGCGAGGACAGGCGAGCGAACGCGGAGGTCATCGCAGTGAGCGCGGCGGCACAGGCGCCAACCCAGGGCGACGCAACCATCGTGCCGATCGCAAATACCGCCAGGACGAACACGACGGCGAACGCCAGCACGGTCATCCGAGCGAAACTGTCGCTCGGGCCGGTGATGCGGAAAACGAGCCCGAGCAGCATCGGCAATCCCGGCGCTCGGTACGCACTCCAGTACCCGCGCGTTTCGCTGTAGTCGCCGGAGTAGTACGAACCCCGCAGCGCATAGACGGACTCGTCGTGCCCGAGCGGCGCATGTTCAGCGATCGATCGGAGAGAAAACCCAACCAGTACGACGATCGCGGCAGCCACGACGACGCATGGACCCCGATTGGACCGGATGAACCGCATGAACGTCGCCGCGATCGAGTCCGACGCGGGCGTTGTGATGCCACCGACCGACCCAACAGGCGCGTCGGCGAGTGTTCCTCCAGGCGACGTCGTTGACATAGGGACAAAGAACCTACCGTTCGCCACACGTGGGCATCTGCGCATCTCGAGAATGGATCGAGTCCGCCGGTCCAACCCTGCGGATGAATGGTCCGTAACGGCGCGCCGACAACGAGCAACCGAGTGTTGCTCCGGCTAGCGTTCCCCGGTCGGTGTCAGGAGCGCAAATGCAGATAGATCTGGTGGTCATCGGGCTCGGCTACGTTGGCCTTCCCGTGATGATCGAGGCGTCGACCTCGGGCCTTCGATGTGTCGGACTCGATCTCGATGACGGAATGGTGTCGACCCTCTCGTCGGGCCGATCACACGTCGACGACATCGCCGACCAGCAGGTGGCCGATGCACTCGCGAGCGGAGCGATGTTCACTACCGACGCCGATTGCGTCGCCGGTGCCGGAGCCGTCGTGATCTGCGTGCCGACACCGCTCGACGAGCACCAGGCCCCCGATCTCTCGGCGGTACGAGCAGTCGGTGCCACCATCGCGGACCGTCTGCAGCCGGGGATGCTCGTCGTGCTGGAGTCCACGACCTATCCGGGCACCACCGACACCCTGCTGCGGGAGATTCTCGAGCGGTCAGGTCTCCGTGCCGGCATCGATTTCCATCTCGCGTTCTCGCCGGAGCGCATCGACCCTGGCAACCCGGCGTTCGGACTGCGGAACACACCCAAGGTGGTCGGCGGGATGACCCCGGCGTGCACGGAAGCTGCCGTTGCCCTGTACGAGCGGTTCGTCGACACGGTGGTGCCCGTGAGCGGGCCCCGGGAGGCCGAGATGGCGAAGCTGCTGGAGAACACCTACCGCCATGTGAACATCGCGCTCGTCAACGAGATGGCCGTGTTCTGCCACGACTTGGGCATCGACCTGTGGGAGTCGATTCGCGCCGCGGAGACGAAACCGTTCGGCTTCGCGGCCTTCCGGCCCGGCCCCGGCGTCGGTGGCCACTGCATCCCGATCGACCCCAACTACCTCTCACATCAGGTGCGCACGCTCGGCTACCAGTTCCGGTTCGTCGAACTCGCACAGGAGATCAGCAACCGGATGCCTGCCTACGTCGTCGCCCGGGTCCAGGAGACGTTGAACGAAGTGAGCAAGTCGGTTCGAGGTTCACGGATCGTCGTACTCGGCCTGACCTACAAGCCCGACATCGCGGACGATCGCGAGACCCCGGCGACCGCCGTCATCCGGAACCTGCGCCGCCTCGGTGCTCAGGTCGTCGCACACGACCCGTACCTCTCGTCGTTCGACGTCGATGGTGAGCCGGTTGCAATGGTCGACGATCTCACCGAACAGTTGCGAGAGTGCGACGTCGCCATCGTTCTGCAGACCCATTCGGCCTACGACTTCGACGAGATCGCCGACGCTGCGCCGCTGGTGTTCGACACCCGCGGCGGGATGCACCACGCGAACGCTCGGCGCCTGTGAGTCGTTCCCGCTCCGGTCGGGAGCAGCCGCTTCCGAGTTCCTGGCTGTCGATCAGCGATTGAATGTCAGGATGGTGGCACACGGCGGGTCGATCCCGCGTCGTGGCGTGGTGATCAACGTGACTGCGGGAGCGTCCGGATCTCGTCGAGACCGTACACATCGTCGATCCATGTGATCCGGTCGCTGAGACGTTCGGCCGGGCGGGCGCCGTCGGGCGTCGCCAACGGTGCGTATTCGTAGACGACTTGCGCGGCACGCAGGGGTGCGAGGTGGGGGTCGTTCGTCAAGACGACCGAACGTTCCGGCAGCGCGGGAAGAGCTGCGAGAATGTCGGCGGTCGACCGTCCGAGCGCGTCGACGAGGACAACGGGTCCAGTCCCCTGCAGCGCGACGATTGGTGGGAAAAGGCCGCGACGTAGGCGGCCAGCTCCGCTCCACGAGAGATGTTCGGCGATGTCCGGCGACCGGATCGGATCTTCCATACGGGAGTCCGTTCGGCCAGCGCCTGCGGCGCGAGCGAACCGGAGACGGAATCGAGAGAGTCGACGCGCGACGTGTTGCGCATGACGTTGAGTGCGACGCATTCTTGGTTTGAGGCGCCGAATCCATTTTCTTCGCGCGTACCGAATCGATCCTCTCCCACGACGAACCTGTGTGGCCACCCCCCGCATCATGGGCTCGCACGGATCGGGCAGCACGTCGATGACCCACACATAGACCGCATGCCCTCGTGGTGCGTTCTGTTCGTCGCTCATGTCGACGTCCAGTTGTCGATCAGGTGAGCGACCTCTCCCGAGCCCGTCGCGTCCGGAAGAGCATCGAGTCGGTGCCTGATCTCGGCCCGCTCGCCGGATGACACGAGCCCGTCGACGGCGCGTGCCAGGCCCGGTGCGCTCGTGCCGTCCCACCGGTAGCCGAGGCCATGTTCATCCGCCCAACGGCTACGCGCATCCTGATCGTCCGTCGCGGTGTCGAGGTTCGGCACCATGATGGACGGCAGCCCGAGGGCCAACACCTCGTGGAACGAGTTGTAACCGGTTGCGATCGCAGCCAGGTCGAACGCGCCGAAGAATCGGCTGATCGGAAACTCGCTGACGACTGCCGCTCCAGCGGTGGACTCGTGGCACTCAGCGCTCAGGACGCTTCGAGCCACCGAGACGACGACGCTGCGTTGATTCAGCTTGGACACGACCTGGCCGAGCGTCGACGTGATGTCGTTGATCGCTCCAGCTCCCAGTTGAATCAACGCGTTGGTCTGCGTGGCATCGAGACCCAGGTGAGCGCATGCGGCGGCGCGGTCGAGCGGTGGGTTGGGACCTCGGTAGCAGATCGGCGCGACGCGATGGACCCCGGTTTCTGCCGCCGCCGTCGCACCCAGGTCGTACGACTGGGCGTAGTCGCCCGGCTCGACCACGTGGTCGAAGTACTCAGCGAGTTGAATCGCAGTCGTTCGGATCCCCGGCTTCCACATGCCTCTGCGCATCCAGACCCGAACTGGCCTCCGCCGCCGCCGCCGGCCGAGGACATTGGTGAGGCCTCGGTATGGGTGGACACCATCGAACATGATGAGATGGGGGCGGTAGCGGGCGATCAGATGCTCGAGCCGATCCTCGAGCAGGTCGTGCCAGGCGTTGCCGGGAGTGTCGAGGTAGCCCGCTGAGGGCAGATGCTCAACTCGAAGACCAGCGTTCACGGGAATCGGAAGCGCAGCGGACAAGGTGAACAGCGTTGTGTCGAACTCCGAGCCCAGCTGTTCGGCCACGGCCATCATCCTCGTGACGTGCCCGAGACCGGCGCCGTTGCTCTTACAGAGCAGTACACGTCGCTTGGTCACGGCGAGAGAATAGCCTGTTGAGGGCCGGAGTCCTCTGTGAGGAAACCAGGCGGGAGGGCTCCGTCGTTGCCCGTTCGCAGATTTCGTCGTGCATGTGGCGGGGTGACGCGCTCGGAACCACGAAGCCCTCGGATTGGATCGGTGACCAGGGTTCGTATGGGCACCGTTCGAGCCGTGGGTCGTCTCGGAAGGGGCGGTGTGGCGTCTCGTCCGAGTGCGGAGTGTGCCTGCAGGGAGCCTGGCACGTTCCGCAGCACATCGCTTCGGGTTTCGGCGGTTCAGGTCAGCTCGTCGAGCCGTTCGATCGCCGGCACCGGATCGTCGTCGGGGAACAACTCCATTCGGTCGATCCGACCGTCGCGTACCGTGACGACGTAGTACGCCGGGATCAGCGTCGTCATCTGGTCGTCGGTACCGAACTGCCACTGGCTTCCCCGGCTGACGAGGCCGCGGTCGCTCACGACAACGATGCGTTCGGTGAGGAGGACCCCGTGGTGCGCCTCAGGCTGCTCGCTGACCAATGCGACGACCGCATCCCGGTCGAGGGTTGGGAAAGCGAGCGGGCGGTGGTCGATCAACAGCAGGTCGGGTCGCAACACGGCCATCATCGCGTCGGCATCGCGAGCGCGGTGGGCACGGTTCCACGCCGCGCCAGCTGTGAGCACACTCGATGATCCCGCGATCTCCTCACTCCGCTGTTCGAGCAGGTTTGCAGCTCCGGTGAGGCCTGTCTTGTCCGCCGCGAACGTCGTCATCGAACGCAATCGCCCGTGCTCGTCGATCTCTTCGACGGCGAACGAGTGGATCGCTGCGTCGTCCGCTCGTCGACCCCGGATCTCGACGAGCGCGAGCAGCTCGCCCCTCACCGCCAACAGTCGACGCTGCTCGACCACGGCCGGCTCCATCACGTTGCTGCGCTCGTCGACGAACACGGCGTTGTCCCCGAGAGGGACGGCGATGAGGTCGGGTCGGCCGGCACGGCGCAATCCGTGGGCAGCCCCCCAGCAACACGAAGCGCGGTTGACCAACACCTCACCGCACTCGGCGATCAGTTCGTCGAGGCGCTCCAATGCGTCGACGAGGCGGTCCTCCTCGAACTGATCGATGCGGCCCATGAGCCCGCTGTCGAGATCGAAGGCGAGCACCATGATGCTGCGCTGCGACTGCTCCGAGCCGTCGGGGAACTGGAATACGAGACGTTGCACCCAGCAGGCCGCCCACGATGCCTCTGATTCGACGATCCGCTCCAGAATCATGAACACGTCGCCAGGCATGCCGACGATCGACTCCAGCCGGGGACGCATGCCCTCGATGTCGAGTTCGGGCCAGCCGATCCGGCGGTGATCGACCATCACGAACGACGGGTGGGCGAAGGCCAAGTAGCCGTCGACATCACCCGCCAGCAGGACCCGCCCGGCGTGCGAGAACATGCGGTAGATGTCGCCGACGAACGAATCACCGATCTCCTCGTTCGCCAGCCGATCGAGTTCTGCCAGCGCGGCCCAGAGGTCGTCGCCGGCGAATCCGATCGACTGGTCCACGAGGTCGCGATCGTTCCAGTGGGTGAGTCGGAGCACATCCCAGCTGAACGCCCCGTCGTCGACATGTAACTGCCAGCGGTGGAGGGCGAGCCGATCACCCCGGACCGCGATGGTCTCGACGCTCGACAGCAGCTGTCGATCACCGTCGTCGAGCGTCCACGCCGCGCGATGCCCGTCGGGTCCGACCAGTGTCGCGCGGAGGAGCGGGTCGCGTTCTTCTGCGACGGTCTGGGGGTCGAGCATGTCCAGCCAGTCGTCTGACGATCGATCGGCGAACAGCTCCATGAGCCGCCGCGCCAACCGGTCGGCATCGTTCCACGCCTCGTGCTCGCCCGGCTCGACCGCGCCGGAGAGTTCGTCGAACCGAGCAAGAACCGGGCCGAGGTCGTCGACGGCGAAGAATTCGGCGACGATGGCACCGACGTCGAGTGTGGACAGGATGACGTACTGCCACCCCGGCTCGGCGATGGCATCGGCGCTGTCGACGAACGTGAACCCGGTGGCGACGGTGCCCGACTCGCTGAACCGATGGATCTCACGCATGCCGGTGATCCCCCGACCCATCGCGTCAGGAGCGGTCATGAGCTCGATGAACTGTTGACGATCCATCTCGGGCCAGCCCATCGGTCGATGGTCGACGATGCGGATGTGGTCCGGCACGGCAGCGGTGAACGCGTCGGCGTCGCCACTGTTGAGGGCCGACGTCATGGTGACCCACGTCGACAGGAAGGCGACGGACGGCGCGCCCTCACCCTCGAGGAAGAGATGGTTCAGTTCGTCGAAGGCCGGCCCGAGGGCGTCGATGTCGAAGAGCACGGTTCGGACCTGACGGTGTTGTTCGTCGAGTGCTTCGACGGCGAGGAAGTCGACCTCGAATCCGTCGATCTCGAACCGGACC
>NZ_JBAVYV010000533.1:0-5724 GCF_049588435.1 Ilumatobacter sp. | reverse complement strand
ACGCGAACGGGCCGATCGAGGTCTCCACGTTCGGTCCTGCAACCGCGCGATTCGGCGACGCCTCGGGCCCGGTCGTCTGGAATCGAGCTGCGAACGGCACCTGGCTCCAAGGATGGTCGTCGACGGGGACGACACCTGACGGGCGCATCGAACTCTCCAGCGGTGGCGGGCTGGTGTGGAACCCGGCGCTGGTCGGGTCGATTGCGTCTCAAGCAGCGATCGTGATGGCGGTGGCAGCTTGTGCGTGGCTTCGTCGCAGCGACATCCGCCGGGCCATCGTCGGTCGCTGAAGTGCACGCGTTCGAGCGGGGAAAATTCGTTGTGGACCGATCGTCGAAATCTGTTAGTGTCTCGGATTGAAGCATGCAATTTGTCACATCTTTGGAGGAACAAGGCATGATGGATTCGACGGTCAAGTTGGCTCAGGTCACGGCAATCCGATTCGCGATGACCCTCGCAGCCGCTGTTGCCTTCATGATGGTGCTCCTGCTGCGTGCCGCCTCTGCAGGCGCAGCGGCAACGTGTGATGCTGCGAGCTTCACGACCGACGGTGTCTTCGACACTGATGGTTACCTTGCATGCCTCTCGGGTGGCGGCGGTCAAGTCGCGAGTTCCGGGAGCAGTTCCAGTGGCGTCCTCCCAGTGACAGGTTCGAGCACGTTGCAGATCGTCGGGATCGCTCTCGGGCTCTTGGTCATGGGCGCGGTCGCGGTCGTCGTCGCCGCACGCAACCGGCGCGCAGCTGCCGACATCGTCGCAGCCTGATCGAACGCACACCCGACATCGCCCGCAACGTGGTTCTCCACGGTTGCTGGCGTTTGCTTGTCGGACTGAGTTGACCTGGATCTCCGCGACGGATACCGAGGTCATGGTTGGGCGCTGTGCGGCGAAATGAGCCAGTGGTCGTTGGACCGCGGAAGTTGGCGAACGCTCCGACCGGAATGCTGATGCCTCACCGGAAGGACCGCTTGTCAGCGGGCGAGTTCGAAATTGCCCGGGTGTCCGTCGGACTGCGTGAGCCGACGCAGTGGACCACCTCGACCTCGCCAGCTACGAGAAGTACCTCCACGGCGACATGGTCGACTATGAACTGTCCGACGAGGCGATCGCCGAGGCGATGAGGTCCGTCCCCGTCCTGACCTGACCCGCTCCCACCGTCACCAGCGGCACCACCGACAGGCAGGTCGAACGCCGATGCCCGGCGTTCTCGTGAACAGTTTCAGCGCTCCGTGCGCAAACTGTTCACGAGAACGGGGGTGTTCACGTCGGGATGATGCAGATGTAGGACGTCGTGCCGTCACCGGTGTACTTGCCCGACAGCGCAGCGAGGTTCTGTTTCGCCGCCTTCGAGAACCCGGGTGCCGTCACCGGCTTGCGCTGGCTCTGTGCCTTGCGGGCGCCGTCGTCGAGCCGGATGATGTCGACTCCGCGGGCGTTGTCGGCCACGTAGACGACGTCCTCGAAGAAGTACGGCGCGAAGCTCACCGCGTCATCGGGGCGGTAGTAGGCGATCTGGATCGGATTGCGCGGATCGGAGACGTCGAGGAAGCGGGTCCCCTGCGCATACCACGAGTACGCCACGACTTCCTTCTGGCGTTCGAAGTAGTGCGCCGAACAGAAGCGAGCATCGACGTTGGTGCCCTCCTCGTCGGCCGGGCTCCAGGTCGAGATGGTCTCGAGACGGAACGGGTCCTCCGGTGTGGAGTTCCAGCCCTCCCCGTCGTAGCTGCCCTTCAGCGAGGCGATGGCGAAGACACCGACACCGTCGCACGTGCGGGAACCGAAGGCTTCCTCCGTCGCCAGGATCAGTTCACCGGGCTTGAATCCGTACTTGGCGACTCCGGGAATGCTGTTGCTGCCGGCCGGCCGGTCGGAGTTGTGGATGAATGCCGACGGGGTCGCTCCCTCGTCGATGCCACCACCAGCGAACGGCACGGGATCGGTTGCGGTCGCGGTTCGGCGCTTCCCCTGTACCGGGTCCCAGTGCTTCCCGGTGGTGTGGTAGCCCCGGACACCGCCGAGTCCGGAGACCCAGGCGATTCCGCTCTCGTCGACCTGGACGTCGTGGGCGTACGCCGTCACTCCGTCGTACCGCTCGGTGTCGATCGCGACCGGGGAGGTCGTGATGTTGTCGAGGTCGCGCAAGTCAGTCGCGAAGATCGGGCGTCCGCCCGGCCAAAGCGCTGCCTGCTCGGTGTTCGACGCGGGCCCGCCGGTCCAGAGGAAGTCGCAGTCGTTGACGCAGGACGAGGTGTGCCCGACCGGGAGCTCCTCGAAGGTCTTCAGGTCGAGGTTGGTCGGATCGGCGGCGTCGACGATGTACACGCCGGCCACCGAGCTCGGATTCGACGCGCTTCCGCCGTAGGCGCGTGGGTCGCGGGCCATCATCACCAGCTTGCGGGCCTGGTCGACGTCCATGTCCTCGTTCTCCCAGAACGCACGACCGGTGTTCGTCACCGGATCGGTCGGGAGACGGAACTCGGCTTCGCCGATCTCGTCGAGGAGCACGGGCGTGGACGGGTTCGAGACGCCGTAGCTCTTGAGGCCGAACGTACCCGAGACCATCATTACGTCGAGTGGACGGCCACCGCCCTTGTACTCGAGGAAGTTGATGGCGACGACGCCGTTGGTGTCGTCCACCGTTCCGAGATAGTCGACGTTGCCGACCGCTCCGGGCGGGGCATCTTCCGCGACGACGGGATACCCGATCGCCAGCGTGGACGCCAGCATGAGTCCCAGTCCGAGTTTCTTCACAACGGTTCCTCTTTCATGGTTGGTTCCGAGGGCCGTAGCCAAAGGTCACTCATCGCGACGGATCGGACGCTACGCGTGACGCGATGTTCATCACGGTGAAACGAGCGTGCCTCGGACGCCGCCCGCCCAACACTCACGCCTCCGCCCGGTCGCTCGCGGGAGCATCAGTGGTGTGGCTGCGGCGGATCGTTCAGAGTGTGAGTTCGAAGTGGCTGTCGTTGCCGACGGTTCGCTCGAAGCCGACTCGTTGGAGATAGCGATCGTGGTCGTCGGTGGTCGCGTCGGCGCGCAGACAGGTGAGTCCGGCGGTGCGGAAGACCTCGGCGCCGGGACCGAACAGCCACTGACCGAGGCGGGAGTCGCGGTGTTCGCGCATCACGTAGTCGAGGTCGATGCGCAGCGTGTCACCGATCCGTCGGCCGACGAGCAGCCCAGCGGGCAGTCCGTCGCGCGTCAGTACGAGGCTCATCACATCGGTGTCGGTCGGCATCGTGAACGCGGGTTGGAACCGGTGGATGTCGTCGGCGTGGTACTCGATGAAGTCGAGCAGGAACGGTGAGTCGGAACGGATCTGCGAGGCGCCGATGTCCTGGCGGTCCGACATCCGCACGAGGAATTCACGGCGGAGGTACCAGAGGTTGATCGCCGCGATGCAGCCGTTGGTGATCATGATCGGGATCGATTCGATCA
The DNA here is from genome assembly GCF_049588435.1 of Ilumatobacter sp. Classification (GTDB taxonomy): domain Bacteria; phylum Actinomycetota; class Acidimicrobiia; order Acidimicrobiales; family Ilumatobacteraceae; genus Ilumatobacter_A. The sequence goes on along the minus strand of NZ_JBAVYV010000533.1, from coordinate 2,280 downwards.
GTGTGCCGTAGATGAAGAACGTGATCGAACCGCACAGCGAGAGGATCCGCAGCCGCACGATCGACCGCATCGTGAGGGCGAGGACGACGAGCGCCGATGCGACGTATCCGACGACCTCGGTCCCGTCGATGGCGAGGATCATGAGGCGACCGGGGCTGTCGGAGCGTCGGGGATTCCGCCTTGCTCGGACTTGGACGTGGCGGACTGGTTGCGGACGATCATCACCAGGGCTCCGATGACGACGGCCATCGCGAGAGCCTGGCGCACGACGATCGTCTCGTCGAGAAAGATCCACGCGAAGAACGCCGAGAAGACCGGAATGAGCAGCGTGAACGTCGAGCCGATCCAGAGGGGGATCCGCACGAGCGACCAGTTCATCAGGGCGTGGCCGATGATGCCCGATCCGACGGCCATCGCGATGAGCAGTGCCCAGTTCTTCCACGAAGGCCACGACATGTCCTGGCCGAATGCGAAGCCGAGCGGCGTCACGATCATCGCCGTCCACAGGGCGGTGCCCGCGGTGAACTCAGTCGGGGTCACGCGCCCTTTCGACTGCTTCGAGGCGATGAAATACGCGCTCCAGGAGAACATCGCAGCGACGGCGAGCAGGTCTCCGCGAATGCTGCTGACGCCGTCGCCGGTCGATGCGGTGACGACCACGAAGACACCGGCGAGTGCGACCAGCGCCCACAGAGCGTCGCGCCCCCGGATCTTCTCGCCGAAGAATCGTGCCGCAATGATCCCGACGAGGATCGGCTGGAGCGATCCGATGATCGTTGCATTGACGATGCTCGTCTCCTTCACGGCCGAGAAGAACAGCGCGATGTCAGCACCGAGTGCGATGCCGCCGAACATCGTCGCTCGGATCGAGCGGAGCGTGAACGACTGTCCGCGCAGTCGCATCCAGAGCAGGAGCGACAGGCTGAAGAGCCAGAAGCGGTAGGTGCCGATGGCGAGGCCGCCCATCTGGATGCCCTTGGCGAGCACCGTTCCCGTCGACCACGCACACACCGCGATCGCTGCACCGATCAGGCCCGCCGAGAGCTCGCGGCTCTCGTCGGTGGCTCTTGTCATCGGCGGGAGTGCTTCGGCGTTCGTCACCGCGGCAAACTACTCGTCCCAGTGATCGGCGCATCAGTGGTCGATGCTGCCCGCGAGGTTGTGAAGGCGTTGCGCGGGGCGTAAGGTTCACCACCTACTTCGCCGCGGGGTGGAGCAGTTCGGTAGCTCGTCGGGCTCATAACCCGAAGGTCGCAGGTTCAAATCCTGCCCCCGCCACCAATTGGAAGGCCCGGAACCATTGAGGTTCCGGGCCTTCTTCGTTTTCGTCGACATGCCTGTTTCTACCGGGTCATCTACCGGCGGTCGGTGTCGCGATTCGTTGAGCTGGGGTTTTGCGGATCTGGGTCGGTAGACGTCTACCGGCTGCGGGTCGGGCGGTGTGTCGCCGGTAGCCCTGTCGGGTGTCACTTTGCGTCGACAACATGGCACCGAAGTCGTGGGCGGCGGTGGCGCCCATGCCGGGCATGACGTGTTGGTAGGTGGCCATCGTGAAGCCGGGATGCGCATGGCCGAGTCGTTCGGATACGACCTTGATGGGTGTGCTCGATCCGGCGAGCAGGGTGGCGTGGGTGTGGCGCAGATCGTGGAATCGGATTGTCGGGAGATCGAGGCGTGCGAGTTGTCGGGTGAAGAGTTGGCTGATCGATTCTGGGTGAACCGGGAGGCCTTCGGTGTTGGTGAAGATCGCGTCGTCGAGGCCGACGGGGTGACCGTCTCGTTCCTGGCGGCGCTTCCAGTGGGCGAGGACGGTCTCGGTGTGCGGGTCGAGGTCGATGCAGCGTCGACTGTTCTTCGTCTTGCACGCCACCTCGACGCTGTGCCCGCCAACGGATTGTCGCGCGCGGGCGACCGAGATCGAATGGGTACTGCGGTTCCAGTCGCCCCAGCGCAGCCCGGCGAGTTCGCCGCGACGCATTCCCGTGGTCGCTGCGAGGTGCAGCGCCGGGTAGAGACGGAGGTGTTGGGTGGCGGTGAGAAAGGCTCGGAGCTGGTCGATCGTCCACGCTTCGGGTCCTTGCTTGGCGCGAGCGGTGGGCCGTGGTGCGGTGGCGTCGAGGGCGACGTTGTGTTCGACGAGATGGATGCGTACGGCGTGTTTGAGTGCGGCGCGCATGATGACGTGGACGTCGTACACGGTCTTGGGTGCGAGGCCGGTCCCGTTTCGTTTCCCGGTCGCGAGGAGGTCGGTGTAGAGACGGTTGAGGTGCTCGGCTCGCA
>NZ_JBAVYV010000532.1:0-8816 GCF_049588435.1 Ilumatobacter sp. | reverse complement strand
AGGTGGGTACGGCATCCACACCTCGGCAGCGGCAGGGATGGCGACCGCCTCCCTCGCACTCGGCGACGTACTTCCTCCCGAACTCGTCGCGGTCGGACTGACCCCTGAACAGTTGACCCGTGACCGGCTGAACGACATCGGCTGATTTCGGCGCCGTCTACGATCCGGCAGTGGGCTTCGACATCCGATTCCAAGTACTGACACTGCCGGGAAACCCGTACTCCGAGTACCGGAGTCAGGTTCGGCGCGTCGAGGAGTTGGGTTTCGACATCGCGGCAGTTCCCGACCACTTCTGCGACTGGGCGAATCCGCCTGCCGCGTGGCTGGAATGCTGGACGCTGCTCGCAGCGCTCGCGGTGGAAACCTCCACGATCCGCCTCGCGAGCAACGTGGCGCAGATTCCCCTGCGACATCCGGGCGTCCTGGCACATCAGGCGATCACCGTCGACCAGGTGTCGGGTGGACGTCTCGAACTGGGGCTCGGCGCCGGTCTCGCCATCGACCCCGGTACCGAGATGATCGGGCTCGAGAACTGGTCGAATGTCGAGCGCGCGGCGAGGTTCGGCGAGTACATCGAACTCGTCGGGCTCTTGCTGAGCCAAGAGGTGACGACGTACGACGGCCGGTATTACCAGGCATGTGATGCGGTCATGAATCCGTCGTCACTCCAGTCGCCGCGCGTTCCGGTCGTCGCGGCGGCGCTCGGACCGAGGATGATGTCGCACGCGGCGCGCTGGGCGGACACCTGGAACACGATGAGTTTCGATCCTGACTTCAACGCCCAGATCGATGAGTTGGGTGCCCGTGCGCAGGCCATGGACGAGCTGTGTTCCGCCGTGGGACGCGACCCGGCGGCCCTGCGACGGAGTGCCAACCTGTTCGATGCACGAGCCCGGGCGGAGGGCGGTCGGTTGCGGTACTACGACGATGACGATCTCTTCGAGCGTCTCGTTCGCGGGCTGGTGGCCGCCGGTTTCACCGACATCGGGCTGTACTACCCGAGCGACCCGGGCCAGATCCCCAGTTTCGAGCATCTGGCATTGGACGTGATCCCCGAACTTCGCCACTGATCCACGCTGCTCGGCGTCGGTCCCGGACCGGTCGCACAGGTTGCCGGCGATCAGCCGATCTTCTCCTCGGCGGGGTCGACGCTGGTGATCGCGCGTCCGGCGTGCATCAGGGTGACCGGTCCCGCATCGGACACGACGATCACGATCGAGTGGGGATCGTCGTAGGAGTACCGCAGCGCGGACGTGTGGCGCATCCCTCCGATCGCGCCGATCGCCCGCTCGGCCGAGGTCGACGGTGCCAGCCGAATGGCGAGGGCGCTCAGCGTGACATCACGGTCGAAGATCGCCGCCCCGTCCGTCTGCGAGAGCGCCTGCGCGAGCGCGGCCTCCTCGCCGATGTGATCCAGTCGCAGACGGGGCGCGTTGTGAACGAGTGGCTCGTGGCGATGAGCGGGTACGTCGTGCTCGGTCGGTCGCCAGATGAGGGTCGCTCCGATCCCGCGTCCACCGAGCTTGTGCACAGCGAAGCGCAGGAGCGGTCGGACACCGTCGACGGGAAGCCCGGGTGCCACGGCCCGGAGGCGTTTGATCCACGCGTCCATCGGCGCATCGTGGTGCCACGTCGTGCCGTTCCAGCGCACGACGCCGGACGGTCCGAAGAGGCGCACCTGGCCCGCCGGATGGCGCTGGATGATGAGCCCACCGATCCGCGCCTGGAGCCCGACGAGGTCATATTCGCCGGCCATGCTGCGACCGAAACACGCCAGATGATCGACCGAATGATGCGACCGGACGGCGAACGAGGTGATGCCGTCGGCGAAACGGCGAGCGAACTGCAGATCGAGATCGTGGACCGGAATCAGGTCGGCGACCGTGTCGAGCGCCGGCTGGTTGAACCCGGGAGCGAACAGCGACCGAGGCGGGAGCAGCGCTCCGTACGACGGGACGCGGCCCTCATGCAGATGAGGACGCAGCGCGTACGCCAATTCGACGAGTGCAGCGATCCGGTCGGGCGCACCGTCGAGTGCGGGGAGGCCTTCCTCGTCCAACTCCTCGGCCAGCCGCTGCAACCTGCCGGGGAGAACGAGAAACTCATCGTCATACCCGCGGGACACCGTCCGACCTTAGCGGCGGTGCCTCGCGCGTCGATCGCGTGGAGCACATGCCCGCTCGCCGATCGCGGTGGCTCCGCTCAGGGAGCGGTCCAGGCGGCGTCACGCCCGGTGGCGGCGATCATCCGCTCGACGGTCGTGGCATTCGTGTCGACGTCGGGTGCGTCCTTGTACCGCTCGGGACTGACGTTTCGGACGTTCGGCACCAGGGCCTCGGCCACGCGCAACACGTAGGCGGCGAGTGGCTCACCGATCCCGTGCGGCTGGCCGGTGGCCCGGGCGATGTCCCACGTCAGGATCGTCGTGTCGAAGATCCGGGCGTTGAGCACGGCCTTCGCAGGGAACTGCCCGACCGTCGATGGAGCCGTTCCGTCGAGCGCACCGGCTCGTCGCCACGCATCGGAGCACTCGCTCGCCGCCCGTGTGAACGTGTCGCTCGGGTCGTCTCCGAGGACTTCGGCGGGATGCACGAGGTCGTACGGAGGGTCGAGCGGTTCGCGACGTCCGAACGCGGCGAACATGAGCGTCGAGGCGACCATCTTGTTGACGATGTCGCGCACCGACCATTCGTCGCACGGGGTCGGGCGCTGCCAGTCATCGGGGCGGAGGCCGGAGATCACCGCGCGGCCGCTCGCCTGAGCGAGATCGAGGGCGTCGAGCGGATCGAGACGCTCGGTCACGACCGGTGCTTCTTCACGAACGAACGCCAGTAGGCGAGGTCGGGCTCGATAGTCCGGTCCCGCTTGAGTTCGCTGAAGTTGTCGTAGCGCGCGAGCCACGACACGTGGGTCCACAGCTCGATCGCTTCGTCGTCGGAGTCGACGGGGTTCGAGATCACCGGACCGAAGATCGCCGGTCCGTCGCCGCCTCCGAGGCGGATCGTGGGGACCCCGAATGAGCGGGTCTCGGTGACCAACGCCTGGTGTTCCGCGACGACGGTCCGCCAGGTCTCGGGATCGCCGATCGCCCGGTCGTGCCACGTGACGTCGAGGCCGGCATCAGCCAGCGCGGCTCGGCTGGTCGCCGGGTCGTCGAGTGCCTGCTCGGCGTCGAAGTAGCGCGTGCCGAGCGCCGCGTAGTAGCGACCCGCAGCATCCTCACCCTCGCCGTCGCGGACGGCGACCAGGACGCGCAGCGTCGGTGCGGCGACACTCCGGTCGACGTCGAATTCGTCGATCGACTTCGAGAAGTTGGCGAGTTCGAGGCAGAACACGCCCCAACTCACCTCGACGGTGCCGGTCGCGGTGAGGCGGCGGACCCAAGTGGACGTCTGCCAGCACCATGGGCACCGGGGATCGAGATGGAAGCGGATCGATTCGGCGATGTGGTCGAGGGTACGACCCCTGGAGTGCGCCCGCCGAGTCAGATGCCCCGTCCGCCGCAGCCCGATCGGTCACGGGCGGTTGCGTGGGTGCCGTGTTCCGGACCTCGCCGGCGATCAGACTCCGGGGTCGTGCTCGTCGCCGAGTTCGTCGAGGAGCGACCCGAGTTCGGCTCGGAATCGGCGCAGCTCGCGACGATGGATCAGCGAGAGGGCATCGAGTCGGGCAGTGCCTTCCGCCGTGAGGACGAGGAGTGAGCGTCGGCCGTCGTCCGGATCGACGTCCCGAGTGACCAACCCGTTGTCGACCGCTCGGTCGGCGAGTTCACCGACCGAGTGGAGCCTGAGCTGGAGAAGTTCGGCGAGCTCGCTCATCGACGGATTCGTCGGGCCGGGGTGGCCACGCACGGCCAGGAGCAATTGATGTTGGGCGGGGGTCAGCCCATGGTCGCGAGCCGCACGCTCGGAGAAGGCGAGGAAACGGCGGAGCGCATGGCGGAACTCGGCCAACGACCGGTAGTCGCCCTCGGTCAGCGGGGCATCGCCGGGTTCGGTCATCGGTCGCCGGTCGTGGCCGAGGTGCCGCGGTCGTGGTGATGCTCGTGGCCGAACGGGTCGAATCGTTGGCGTTGGCTGTCGAGCAAGCCGACCTGCGACGTCAACACCAGGCTGGCCAGGGAGCCGATCAAGGTGGTCGGGAGCAGGGCGAACCCCGCCATCTCGGTCACGACGAGGGTCGACCCGATCGGCGTCTTCGTCACGGCGACGTTCGCGGCGGCCATCGTTGCGGCGACGAACATCCAGGTGTGCTCGATCGGCAACACATCGGTCACCGCCCACCCCAGCGCGAAACCGGCGAAGAACAGCGGGATGATGAAGCCGCCCCGCCACCCGGTCACCAGTGCGACCGCTGCGCCGACCACCTTGAACACGCAGGCGACGAGCAGCGTCGTGACGACGGGTCGAGATTCGATCAACGCTTCGATCTGGAACTCACCATTGGTCAACGCGTAGGGCGTGACCAGGGCCAACAGTCCCAGCGCCACACCACCGGCGATGGGTCGGGACACGCTGGGGATCCACTCGACAACTCGGTGGAGGACACCGACGACGAGCGTGAAGAAGATCCCGATCGCGGCACCGAGAGCACCGGCGAGGACCGCCCACGCGAGGTCGACGCTGTCGAGTGGAGCGACCGATGGAAGGTCCCAGATCGGCTCCAATCCGAGACGGCCGAATGCGGTCGACACCGCGAACCCGCACAGCGCGCCGATGGTCGCCGGGATCAGCGCCTCGTAGTACTCGAGACCGCGCCGGTGTGGGATCTCGAGCGCGAACACCGCGGCCCCGAGCGGCGCTCCGAAGAGCACGCTGAACCCCGCCGCCATGCCCGTGATGGCGATGATCCGCACGTCGGGTGGTTCGAGGCCGTTTCGACGTGCGAGCCGCGTGGCGAGGGTCCCGGTGGTGGTGACGAGCGGGGCTTCGGGTCCGAGTGTCCCCCCGGTGCCGACCGACAGCAACGAGATGGGGATCAGTGAGCGCAGCCTGCCGGCGGGTTCGATGTCGTGATGGTGTCGAGGATCAGTCGCACCATCGTCATCGTCTGCATCACTGCGCTCGTCGTCGGTCATCCCGGGGACGTGGATGTTTCCGACGAGCAGTTCGACGTCGGCGGGCCGTCCGAGGACCGAGACGAGCACGGTGATCAGGAGGCCGATCGATGCGAGAACGACGATGTGTTCGGTGCCGCCCCACCGGTCGGGTCCCAGCAGATCGGTCGTGGCATCGAGTGCCCACAGATAGGCCGCTCCGATCCCGCCGCCGGCGAGACCGACCACGACGATCAGTGCGACCATCCGGAGCCGAACCCCGAAGAAGTTCGCCAATCGTTGCTTGGCCTTGTCGCTCGGCGGGCTCATTCGGACGGACACCGCTGAAAGATCGTATCACGATCTATTTGACGTCGGACGTCCACAGGAGCGACGTGTCGGGCGCTCGTAGAATGACGGTATGGCCACCTCGTCGCCCCGCTCTCTCGCCGCGTCGGTCGTCGGATGGGTGATCGTCGTGCTCCTGCTGTGGATCGTCGGTGGAGCGATCCTGGGCACGCTGTGGTGGTTGGTGCGCGGTCTCCTGATCTTCTTCGTGATCGGCGCGCTGATCTGGCTCTACTTCCGCCTCAAAGCACCCGAATGACCCTGGATGCCGGGACGGTCGACGAGCTCAGCTGACGAGCGTCAGTCGACGAGCGCCTGGTAGACGAGTTGCTGGAGCTGTGGTCGGATCGGGTAGGTGCTCGACGGCAGCAGCTGGGTCAGGAACAGCGCCGTCAGGTCCTCGGCCGGGTCATTCCAGAAGATCGTGCTCGCGGCTCCACCCCACGAGTACGAACCCTCGGTGCCGAGGACGCGGTTGGCCGCCGAGTCGAGGACGACCGAGAATCCGAGTCCGAATCCCACGCCGTCGAACGTCGTCTCGGCGAAGAGCGGCCGGCCGTATTCCTCGAGGTCGGCGTAGCCGGGGAGGTGGTTGCGGGTCATGTAGTCGACCGTGCGCGATCCGACGATGCGCGCGCCGTCGAGTTCGCCGCCGTTCATCAGCATCTGGGTGAAGCGCAGGTAGTCGGCGGCCGTTCCGCACAGCCCGCCGCCGCCGCCGAGCATCGTCGGTTTCGTCGTGAGCGACGGAGCCGGCATCTTCGTGGCCTGCTTGGTCGCCGGGTTGCGGAAGTACAGCTCGGCGAAACGATCCCGCTTGTCCTCCGGAACCCAGAACTCGGTGTCGACCATGCCGAGCGGATCGAGGACGTTCTCCCGCAGGAACACGTCGAGCGGCTGGCCCGACACGACCTCGATCACGCGGCCGAGCACGTCCGTCGAGACGCCGTAGTTCCACTCACTCCCCGGCTGGAAGACCAGCGGGAGTTCGGCCCACGCATCGCAGCAGCCCTCGAGGTCGAGCCCGGCGGGGTTGCCCCACTCGAAACCGGCATTGCGGTAGATCGCGTCGGTGGCGTGGGAGTTGTGGAAGCCGTAGGTGAGCCCCGAGGTGTGGGTCAGCAGGTGCCAGATCCGCATCGGTTCGGTCTGGGGTTCGGTCATCGGTGCCTGGAACGAGCCGCCTCGATACACCGGCGTGTCGGCGAACGACGGGATGAACTTCGACACCGGGTCCTTGAGCTGGAAGCGGCCCTGTTCGTACAGGATCATCGCCGCCACCGAGGTGATCGGCTTCGACATCGAGTACATCCGGGCGATCGTGTCGGTCGTCCAATCGGCGCCGGTTTCGAGGTCACGCTTGCCGTACGTCGAGTGGTGGGCGAGTTGCCCGTTGCGCATCACCGCGACCTGCCAGCCGGCGAGTCGACCGTCGTCGACGTAGCTCGCGAAATGGTCGTCGATGCGCGCGAGGCGGGCGGGATCGAACCCGAGTCCGGTCGGGTCGGTGGTGGCGTCGAGGTTGCTCATCGACGCAAGACTGCCAAACCACGCACCGTCCGCCCGCACCGAGTCCCTCACCGCCGTTCTCGTGAACTGTTCGCGCACGGAGCGCGGGAAGAGTTCACGAGGTGCCCGGTCGGGGGTGGCCGGAAGGGGCTCGCGTGGCTATGGGGCGGCGTGGACGGCGGAGGAACGTGCCGAGGCGACGAGGTGAAGTCGTTCGAGGCCGGGAAGGCGGGCGAGTCGGCGATCGATTCGGTCGACCATCGACGCGCCGTCATCGCCACCGAAGAGGTGCGCGATCAGGAACTCCGTCTCGACCTCGGGCATCACACCCGATCCGACCGGGCGCCATCGGCGGCGCAGTGCGAGGCGGGTGAGGCGGCGTGCTCCGGCCGACTCGGCGAGGCGTCGTGATGCCTGGCTGGCGTAGAAGTCGATGTGGCGTCCCTCCTGCTTGGCGATCCGCCGCAACAGCTCGGCCAGCACCGGGTGGCCCGAGCGCTTGGCGAGCTGCAGGTAGCCGGCCTGCGTCGTCCATTCGTTCACCGCTCCCCATGTCAGAGCGACGGTGACCACGTGGTCGGTCATCGTCGAGCCGATCATCATGGCCAGCGTGGTGAGACGTTCCCGGCCGACGCGGCGCCGGGTCGCCGCGATGCGCTCGCGTCCATTCGTCTCCGCGTGGTGGGCCAGCACTTTCGCAATTGCCTCGCCGTGCCAGTACTCCTCGTAGCTCCACATCGCGAGGAACGCGGTGATCTCGGGGTCGTCGTGTGCCGAGGTCACCAGCAGGTCGCGCAGGTAGCAGGTCGTGTGGAACTCGACGTCGTGCATGTACCGCAGGCAACGCAGCGTCTCCTCGTCGAGAGGATCGCTGTGGAAGGCGTTGTAGTCGATGTCGCTGTCGTCGAGCGGCGCCACCAACTCGAGGTACCGATCGATGTCAAAGTTCATGTGGGTGGTTCGCCCCGCCGCCTCGCACGGATCACTCTGCGCGCGATCGAGGTGTCCGGGCCGTCAGGTGTCGCTGAGGTGGGTGCGGGCTCCGTTGCGGTCGAAGACCATGATCACCTCGGCGGGTCCGTCGATCGCGTTGACCGCGTGCGGTGTCATCGTCGGGAACTCCGCGGATTCGCCTGCACGCACCTGGATCTTCCGCTCGCCGAGCGTGAGCAGGACGCTGCCGGTGAGGACGAACAGCCAGTCGTGGCCGGGATGCACGTTCGGATCGGGTGGTGTGTCGACCGGTTCGAGCAGCATCTTGATCGCGACCGTCTCGCTGCTCGGCTTCGAGAGCGCCCACACCGTCATCCCCGGGTGTGCGACCGGCTCCGGTCGGATCACGATGTCGTCGGAGCGCTCGGAGGTGACGAGATCATCCACGCTCACATCGAGCGCCCGGGCGAGGGGAACGAGGACGTCGAAGCTGATCGAACGATGGCCGGTTTCGAGGCGGCTGATCGTCGACGCGCCGACACCTGTACGTTCGGCCAGCTCGTCGAGTGACCACCCCACGTGTTGACGGATCGCGCGCAGCCGCGACCGGACGAGGTCGTCGATGTCGACGTCGGCGGTGCCGGCGTTGTCGGTGTCGGAGGGCATGTGGAACAGTTTGGCGCCGTCATGCGAATTCCGCAACGAGTATTGTGGTCGCGACAATGTGCCCTACCGTCGTATCCATGGACATCGACGTGATCGTGATCGGCGGTGGTGCGGCTGGTGCCGCAGCCGCACTCCAACTGGGACGCGGGCGACGCACGGTCGTCGTCATCGACGCGGGTGAGCCGCGCAACGCTCCCGCTGCCCACATGCACGGCTACCTCGGCCACGACGGCCGTTCGCCAGCCGAGTTCCTGGCGCTCGCGCACGCCGAACTCGCTGCCTACGACATCGAAGTCGTGAGCGATCGGGTGGTCGATGTCGTCGC
>NZ_JBAVYV010000531.1:0-6340 GCF_049588435.1 Ilumatobacter sp. | reverse complement strand
TCGGGTTCGGGTTCGGGTTGCTCGAGATGGTCGACGACCAGGCCTCCGAGTTCGAGCTGCTGCGTGTCGTCGGACGTGTCGCTGGTCGCCCTGTCGCGCCGCGACCGACTCGGCCGGGGGCGCTCCTCGATCTCGGGCGGCCGGAACAGGTGGAGATCGGGGTCTCGGAGATCGTCGAGCGTCCATCCCAGAGGGACCACCATCGAGTCACCGTGCCGTTGGCAGAGCACCCCGCCGGCCTGCAGCGCCGTATCCCGGATCACATCGAGCCAGAACACGAGCTCCTCGGTGCGCATCCCGTACGCGAGCGCGGCATTCTCGGAACACCCCGGTCGTTCGCACAGCTTGCCCATCGGTCGCTCACCGTAGTTCGGATGAGTACCGCGAGCGGTGAGGAACCGGCGATTCCAGGTCGATCCGCGGCTGCATGAGTAATCGCCGAGGCCCATTGAGCAATGCCCGTTCGGCGTCCCGTCCGTACCGTCGGAATCGTGCTCACCGAACCTCAAACTCACACGAGCGCCGACCCCGTCGAAACGATCACATCCGCAGCGTTCTCACCGCTGACCGGGCGTGCTCGATGTTCCGATGGCGCCGGCACTCTCACCCACCTCTTCTTCTCGGACGAAGACCTCGACATCGCCCGGGCCAAGGCGATCTGTCGCACGTGCCGGCTCAGTACCGCCTGTCTCGACGGTGCGATCCGCCGCAGCGAGGCATACGGCGTCTGGGGCGGCGTGCTGTTGATCGACGGCTCGCCGACGCGCTTCGCCCGACGTCGCGGTCGCCCGCCGACCCACCGGATCGAGACCGTCGCCGAAGAGGTCCCGATCCCGGCCCACCTCGTCGCGTGATCCAACCCCGATCTCGTGAACTGTTCCGGCGATCCGTGCGCGAACAGTTCACGAGATCGCCGGATGGGCGAGTCGCGTTCGGGTCCGGTCCGGATATCCTCGGGCGTCCATGTGACCCTCGGGTCGCGATGGGCGCATAGCTCAGTTGGTTAGAGCGCTGCCTTCACACGGCAGAGGTCAGGGGTTCGAATCCCTTTGCGCCCACCATCGGGAATCCCTCTAGGACGAGACCGCCACCTCGACGGTGAACTCGACGCAGGCGGCGCCCATGCCTTGGCGATCTCGGTGCTTCTCCCAGCCGTTCGAGCAGAGCCGATCGAAGGCGATGAACTGGCGCACGACCACGTCGCCCGAACCGGTGCATGCGATCTCGTCGGCGTCACCGTTGGCGAGGATCTCGACACAGTCGCCGTTGCGGAGGACTCCGTCCGGCGGCGCCGGTTCGCCCGGTTCGATGAACTGGGCGAGGACGACGATCCCGATGATCGCAACCGCCGACGCAACCAGCAGCCCTCGCCACGGGATCCGCGCCGGGCCATCCGGATAGGCGAACCGATATCCGGGCTGCCCATCGCTTCCGACCGACGTTCCGCCCTCCGCCGCCGCCCAGACAGGTCGCTCGCGACGCTCGGCGTCGTAGACCGCTCGCCGGCCCGGATCCGAGAGCACGTGGTACGCCGCGTTGATGTCGTGCATCTTGTCGCCGCCCGCGGCCGAGCCACCGGTGCGGTCGGGGTGGTACTCCCGGGCGAGACGGCGGTACGACTCGCGAATCACCGTCGCCGTGGCGTCGGGCGCGACGCCGAGGACGTCGTAGTGCGAGCGGCTCATCACCGAGGCGAACGATACTGATCGCTCGGCTCAGCCGACCACCGACCGCAGCAGCAACTTCGACTCCGTCCGGGCGACGGCTTCGTCGGCCCGCACCCATCGGACGAACGCATCCAGGCCGTCCGCTCCAGCGCAATCCGCGACGATCGTGTAGTCCGACGACCCGGTGACGTAGCCGGCGAGGGTCACCTCGTCACGCTCGACGAGGCGAGCCTCGAACGCATCCGCCTGGTCGCCCGGGACGAGGCTGACGTCCACGACGGCACGTACTCCCCGCCCGATCGCGGCCGGATCGATGCGCGCGGTGTACCCGGAGATCACCCCGCGCTCCTCGAGACGGCGCACGCGTTCGGCGACCGAGCTGGGCGCGAGATGGACTCGATCGGCCAGCTCCTTCCAGCTGATTCGACCGTGAGAGCGAAGGATTCCAAGGATTCGAGTGTCGATCTGATCAATTTCGGCTGAATCCATGGTAAGAGCGTACATCGGGCCGACAGATCCGTGGCATCGACGGTGCGACACACCCCATGATGGGCTCATGAGCAGCGACCGCACCCCGGCCATCCGAACCGTCGGGGTCCCGACGGAAGTCAAGACCGCCGAGCACCGGGTCGCGTTGACCCCCGACGGTGTTCGCGAACTCACCGGGAGCGGCGTCGACGTCCGCGTCCAGACCGGCGCGGGGATCGGCGCCTCGATCACCGACGACGATTACGTGTCGGCCGGCGCCACGATCGTCCCCACCGCGGCCGATGCGTGGTCCCAGGAGATGGTCGTCAAGGTGAAGGAACCGAAGGAGGAGGAGTTCCAGTACCTCCGCGAGGACCTGACGCTGTTCACCTACCTCCACCTGGCGGCGTATCCAGCGGTCGCCGAGGCGCTGCTGCGCACGAAGACGACGAGCGTGGCCTACGAGACCGTCCAACTCGACGACGGGTCCCTGCCGCTGCTCGCACCGATGAGCGAGGTCGCCGGCCGACTCGCACCGCAGATGGGAGCACACTTCCTCGAACGGCACAAGGGCGGCCGCGGGGTCCTGATGGGTGGCGTACCGGGAGTGAGCCCGGCCAAGGTCGTCGTACTCGGCGCGGGCAACGTCGGTTGGAGCTCGGCCGTGATCGCTGCCGGCATGGAGGCCGAGGTCACCGTGCTCGACATGAACCTCGAGCGACTGCGCTACGTCGACCAGATCCACAAGGGTCGGATCTCGACCCTGGCCTCCAACAAGGGCTCGATCGAGCGCACCGTGCGCGACGCCGACCTCGTGATCGGAGCGGTCCTCGTCGCCGGTGGTCGCGCCCCGGTGGTCGTGGGCGAAGACCTCGTGGCCGAGATGAAGCCGGGCGCGGTGATCGTCGACGTCGCGGTCGATCAGGGTGGATGCATCGCGACCACCCACGAGACGACGCACGACAACCCGGTGTACGAACTGCACGGCGTGATCCACTACGCCGTCGGGAACATGCCGGGAGCGGTCCCCCACACGAGCACGTACGCACTGACCAACGCAACCCTCCCCTACCAGGTCGACGTCGCGATCCACGGCGCGCTCGGGGCGGCCCGGCGCAAGCCGTCGATCGAGCACGGACTCAACACGGTCGGTGGAGAGCACGCCAATGCGATCGTGGCCGCCTCGCTCGGCGCCACGGCCGTCGATGCCCTCAGCTGAGTCGCACCCACCCCCGTTCCGTCCGTAGTCTCCTGCGATGGGCGATGCCGACACGACGACCAATGCGTTCGATCTCGACCTGCCGGTGATCGGACCCGAACTACGGGAACTTCCGCGGTCCGAATCGACGGAGCAACTCCGAACGCTCGCCACCGACCATTGGATCGTCCGCAACCAGCTCGGCTTCGCGATCCTCGACTACGACGACGTCACCGCAATCCTGCGCGACAAGCGCTGGCACAACGCCGTCGCGAAGATCCCGGAGATGATGGGGATCACCGATCCGGAGATCCTCAACCGCCCGCCCTCGATCCTGGCCGCCGAAGGTGACGTCCACACCCGGCTCCGGCGCCTCGTGGCCAAAGCGTTCTCGCCGCGCAATGCCGATGCACTGCGCCCGTTCATGCGCGACGTGGTCAACGAGCTGATCGATCCGGTCGCCGCCGCGGGTCGGGTCGACATCGCCGTGGACATCTGCGAGCCGTATCCGATCCCGATCATCTGTGAACTTCTCGGCGCCCCACGCGAGGACTGGCAGTCGTTCTCACGGTGGGCGGAGGACGTTCTCCGCATCTTCAACGGCACAGCCGCCGACGAGATGGAGGTCATCGGCAAGGCCCAGCTCGAGTTGAAGGAGTATGTGATCGACATGATCGAGGCGCGTCGCAGCGATCCCCGCGACGACCTCATCACGCACCTGATCGCTGCGGAGGAGGAAGGTGACCGACTCTCGACCGAGGAGTTGGTAACGATGGTCAACGCCGTCATCGTCGGCGGAACGGACACCACGCGCAACCAGCTCGGGTGTGCACTCAGCGTGTTCGCGGCCCATCCCGATCAGTGGCGGTTGCTGGGTGAGCAGCCCGATCTCGCCCCCAAGGCCGTCGAGGAATGCATGCGCTACTTCGGCGCGATTCGTGGCACGGGGCGTTTCGCGAGCGAGGACATCGTGTACCGCGACATCCTGTTCCCCGCCGGCACGTTCGTCTTCCCGTCGCTCGACGCTGCGAACTCCGACAGCGGCGTGACCGACGACGGAACCCGCCACTTCGACATCACCCGCGAGCCGGTCAAGGGCCGCGGTCAGATGACGTTCGGCTCGGGGATCCATTACTGCCTCGGCGCATCGTTGGCACGAGCCGAACTCCAGGAGGCACTGCCGATCCTCGCCCGACGGATGCCCGATCTCGCGGTCGACGGCACGATCACCTGGAAGCCGACCACCTCGGCCATCTTCGGCCCCGACCACTTCCCCGCTACCTTCACTCCCGCCTGACACCCACCGCCCGAGTCAGTCGTCTGGGCCCGGGCGACGACGCTGGCGCTTGGTCTCGCTGCGCTGTGCCTTCGTGTCGAGACGACGCCGTTGCGATCCGCGGGTCGGCTTCGTCGCTCGTCGTTTCCGCTCGACGCGCAGTGCACCCTGGAGTTTCTCGACGAGGCGGCGTTCGGCGATCACGCGGTTGCGGACCTGCGACCGTTCGTCGTCCGCGACGATCCTGATCGGTGATCCGAGCCGATCGATCACCCGGTCCCGTTGCGTTTCGTGGCGGAATGCGCTCGACCGGTCGACGTGGAAGACGAGTTCGACCCGGGTCGCCGCCTTGTTCGCGTGCTGTCCTCCGGGGCCGCCGGACGCGCTGAACGACTCGCTCAATTCGAAGCGCGGGATCCGAACGGCGTCGGTCACCACGAGTCGGTCGTCTTCAGGCATTCCATCATCCTGCTCTACGGTCGGGGCCATGACAGATCTCAAACTCGGATACAACACCGGCTACTGGTCGGCGGGGCCGCCCGCAGGGGCCTTCGATGCGATCAAAGAGGCGGAGAAGCTCGGGTTCAACTCGATCTGGACCGCTGAGGCTTACGGGTCCGATGCCCTCACACCGCTGTCGTGGTGGGGAGCGCACACCGAGAAGGTTCAGCTTGGTACCGGAATCATGCAACTGTCGGCTCGGACTCCTGCCGCGACGGCGATGGCTGCGCTGACGGTCGATCACCTGTCCAACGGCCGTTTCATCTGCGGCATCGGTGCCTCGGGACCGCAGGTCGTCGAGGGGTGGTACGGCCAGGAGTACCCGCGCCCGCTGGCACGCACCCGTGAGTACATCGAGATCATGCGGCAGATCTGGGCCCGCGAGGCCCCGGTCGAGTTCCACGGCGACTTCTACGACATGCCCGTCGACGGCGGGATGGGGCTCGGAAAGGCGCTCAAGCCGACCGTGCACCCGATCCGCAACGACATTCCGATCTATCTCGCCGCAGAGGGTCCGAAGAACGTGGCGCTGTCCGCTGAGGTGGCAGACGGTTGGCTGCCGTTGTTCTTCTCCCCCAAGGAGGACGCGTGGTACCGCGAGCAGCTCGCGGCCGGGTTCGAGAAGTCGGGCGAGGTCGACAAGGCGGATCGGTTCGAGGTGTCGTGCGGCGTCATGGTGATCCCGGGAGACGACGTCCAGAAGTGCGCCGACATGATCCGCCCGTTCCTCGCCCTGTACGCGGGCGGAATGGGTGCGAAGGGAGCGAACTTCCACTACGAGGTGTTCGAACGTATGGGGTACGGCGACGTGGCCGACAAGGTTCAGAACCTCTACCTCGACGGCAAGAAGGAAGAAGCGGCGGCGTCGATTCCCCTCGAGATGGTCGAGGACGTCGCCCTCGTCGGTCCGGCCGACAAGATCAAGGGTGAACTCGACAAGTGGCGCGACTCGTGCATCACCGAGGTGCTCCTGTCGGGTCCGGCCGAGATGCTCCCGATCTACGCCGAACTGATCAACGGCTGACCACCGTCAGGTCGGACGGGTGACGTGGGCTTCGACGATGTACTCGTCGATCCAGTACCGCAGCTTCTCGAAGGCATAGATGCCCGTCGAGTGACCGTCGTTCCAGTCGAGGTTGAGCCCCCACGCTCCGGCCATCGACGCCTCGGTGATCCGGACCTCGTCGGGCTTCGTCTCGGCCATGATCGACACCGACGTCCCCTTCTGTC
>NZ_JBAVYV010000530.1:0-7202 GCF_049588435.1 Ilumatobacter sp. | reverse complement strand
ACTGGGGTCAGACCCCAGTTGATACGAAAACGGCGGGAGCCCGGGTCACGCGACCCGGGCTCCTCGTCGATCGGTGTCACACGCCGCAGGCGTGCACGATCACCAGCGGTAGTGGGCGAACGCCTTGTTGGATTCGGCCATCTTCTGCATGTCGTCGCGGCGCTTCATCGCGGCACCGAGGCCGTTGGACGCATCCAACAGCTCGTTCGCGAGGCACAGAGCCATCGACTTCTCGCGACGGTTCCGAGCGAAATCGACGAGCCAGCGGATCGACAAGGTCGTTGAACGACGCGGGCGAACCTCGACGGGCACCTGGTAGGTGGCGCCACCGACACGGCGGCTGCGCACCTCGAGGGGCGGCTTGACGTTGTCGATCGCACGCTTGACGGTGTCGATCGCGAGCTCGTCGTCTTCGAGCTTGCTCTGGATGATCTCCATTGCGTCGTAGACGATCTTCTCGGCGATGGTGCGCTTGCCGTGCAGCATCACCTTGTTGATCAGCTGCGTGACGACGACGGACTTGTAGATCGGGTCGGCGACCAGATCGCGGCGGGGAGCGGGACCTTTACGAGGCATCTCTGATCACTTCTCCTTCTTGGCGCCGTAGCGGCTGCGGGCCTGCTTGCGGTTCTTGACGCCGACGGCATCGAGGGTTCCGCGGATGATCTTGTAGCGCACACCCGGGAGGTCGCGGACACGACCGCCGCGCACGAGCACGATCGAGTGCTCCTGCAGGTTGTGGCCTTCGCCGGGGATGTAGGCGGTGACTTCGATACCCGAGTTCAGGCGGACACGAGCGACCTTGCGCAGCGCGGAGTTCGGCTTCTTCGGGGTCGTGGTGTACACGCGGGTGCACACGCCACGACGCTGGGGCGAACCCTTGAGCGCCGGCGTCTTCGACTTGGTGACTTTCGAGCTGCGCCCCTGACGGACGAGCTGCTGGATTGTTGGCATTGACGAAACCTCGTTCGTTCAGGATCGGCGAGTGCAGCAGGCACAGGCTCGACATGTGGTGAGTTGGACGCACTGGATGTGCGTCCGCCATACAGCGGCCGACGTACGGAACCCCCGCTGAGAGGACCAAGTAATGCTACGGAGCCGCCCCGCCGCGCGCAACGCCGCCCAGCTCTGGCCGGGTCAGGGTTCGAGGAAGACGACGTCCCAGTCGACGAGTGCGCTCGTGTCGCACGACGACGACGTGGTGATCAGGATCCGTTCGTCGGCTTCGGCCGCTTCTCGAGAGCTGTCGATCGCGTCGAACGAACACGGAGCGAACGGCTGGACTCCACTCAACGTGAGTTCGGATTGCCAGGAGTGGTCCAGTTCGTCCTGACGGCTCTGCCCGTGGGCCAGCGCGAATTCGGCGTCGCCGCGGTCGTCGATGTCGTCGAGTCGGCGTTGGACGTCTCCCCACACGGGGGCCATCGGGTTCGACGAGTCGACGAACACGAAGACCTGTGTGGTCTCGCGCAGCGACGACGCCACCAGCGCGTACCCGCCGAACAGGACGACGACCGCACTCAACCAGATCGCGAACGGTTTCACGTCGATCGACACCTCGCCGCGTCCGAGGGGTTCGGAACCGAGCTCCGCATCACGCTCGCCCGGCGGCCTGGGTCAGCCGCCGGCATTGAACAGCGCAGCGATCTTGAATTCCACGTCCTGCTCACTTGCGTCGATGCTCGCTGCCTCGACCAGCGACGACAACCTGCCGAGTTCTTCGAGATCGGCTTCGAAGCCCACCGTGTAGACGGGAATGCGGAGACCTTCGATCACGTCGTCGACATCGTCGAACGAGAGGCCGTCGGTGGTCTGGCCGTCGGTGAGGACGACGAGGATCGGCTTGACGTCGGGGTCGGTCTGTCGCTGTTGGTCGAGCATCGACAGGCCGAGCACGATGCCGTCGTACATCGCCGTGCCACCGCCCGGGCTGAGATCCTCGGCGATGGCGGAGTAGCGGCCCTGTTGGTTGAGGTCGAACTCTCCGAGGTCGAGACGCTTGATGGCGGTGTCGTTGAACTCGACGACACCGACGCTCGTCGCGGGCTTGATGAACTCGCGGGCCGACAACATCGCGTCACGGACCGCCTGGATCCGGGTTCCCTCCATCGATCCGCTCACGTCGACCACGAAGACGGTCGACACCGGACGCCCACCATCCTTCTTGTCCTTCCAGACGTTCTGCTCCTCGATCAGCGTCGATCCCGACGGCACCTCGATCGTGGACGTGTACGGGGCGGGGTCGAATCCGACCTCGGCGGCGCGCTCCTGCCACTCCTGTCCGGCGACGAAATCGCCGAAGAGCTCGAGGACCTCGTGGTCCTGCGCCGAGATGTCGCCGACACCGACGAGCGGGTTGTCGTGACGGACGCCGAAGGGGATGAACTGGAAACCCGAGTCGAGCGAGTCGGTGTTCGTGTAGGTCTGCCACTCCATCACGAACGCATCGAGTGTGCCGGTGTCGTTCTCGACCGAATCACGCATCTGCAGTGTGGTGAGAGCGACGAACGGCACTTGACGCTGGAACTGCTCGAACACGCTGGTCACGTCCGGAGAGGTGACCTGACTCTCGTCTCCCCCGGCGATCGTGTCGAGCACGGTGACGAGGAAGTTCAGTCCGGTACTGGATGCGAACGGATCGGTGTAGCCCATCACCAGGTCACCGGCGATCACCGCATCGACCAGGTTGGCTGCGGACAGCTCGCCGTAGTCGGCCGTCAATTGCTCGGCGGTCTCGTCCTTCATCACGATGCCGGCGACATTCGGCACGGTCTGTTCCGAGATCGGGGTGATCGTCTGGAACTCGGCCGACATCTCGGTCCACAACTCGTTGGAGGGGGTGAATCCCTGCGGAAGTTCTTGGCCGCGAGCGATGAACTGGTAGCCGGTGCCGGAGGCGATACTGCGCAGGTCGACGCCGGCGGTGCTGCCGTCGGCGAGCGTGAGCCCGGCGTCGTTGAACGCGGCGGCCGCCTCGGTCATCCAGCCGTCGGTGCCCTCTCCCGACTTCTCGGTCGACGACCAGACCTCGACGACCTCATCGGCACCGCGCGATTGGACGACGATGGGGAATTCGTCGATCGGCGGAAGCGTGTTCGCCAGATTGGCACCGGTGGGAGGCGGGATCGATGCACTCCGAGTGACGGGCTCGTCGAACCAGTCGATGTCGTCGACGAGCTCGTCGAGTTGTGCGGATGCTTCCGCGGGCTCGAGCGGCTCGTCGCTGTCCTCGTCTCCGCCGACACAGGCGACGGCGACGAACGCGAGGACGAGCAGGGGAAGAACCCGCATTCGAGTCTGCGTCCGGCGACGCATCCCGACGGTCATCGGCTGCCCTCGTCATCGCCGCTGGGGGTGACATCGCCGATGTCGATGGGGCCACCGTCCGGTTCGAGTCGATCCGTGGCGGCTCGTCCCTGCTCCATCCGTTCGATCGCTGCTTCGCTGTCGCCGGTGAGCTGATCGAGTTCGATGATGTTGGCCGCCATCATCGGCAGGGCGTCCTTGCGGTACGTCGAGATCTGTTCGAGGGCGATGTCGATGTCCTCGAACGCCGTGCGCAGCGCGTCCATGTCGAGCATCGAACCGGTCGCCTGTCGGTGGATCTCGGTCCCCTGCGTCTTGAGGCGGGCGGCCGTCCCCGCGATCATCTCGGACGTCGTGGTGTTGATCGCGTCGATCTTGTCGAGCACGAGCTTCTGGTGCGAGAGCGCGAGCGCGACGGTGACCGCCACCTGAAGCGCACTCACCGTCACGTCGAGCGCACGGTCCACACCCCGGATCAGCTCGCGGTTGTTGCGAATGATCAGTTCGGTGGCCAACACCCCCTGCTGGTTGACGGCGAGTTGCTGCTGGAGATCGAGGGTTCGCTGCCGAATCGTGAAGAGGATGTCCTCCTCGACGAACTGGCGACGGGGGTCGTCGGGACCCATCTCGGTCGCCAACCGCTCGACCAGGACCTGATCGAGTGCTTGCGCGAGTGCGATCTGATCGGCGAGCGACACGGTCAACTCGCGCATGTTCGACTGGTCGTCGGACAGTGTCACGTTGTCCCGCTTGAGTTGGTCCCGACCGCGCTCCAACGAACCGATGATCGCATCGATCTGGGTCTGCGAGCTCTCGTAGCGCATGAAGTAGCGCTTGAGCGGTGTTCCGACGCCGGGGATCTTGCCGATCGTGCGGGTGAGCCACCCGGCGTCGGTGTCGAGTCCGGACGGGTCGAGCTTCTCGACCTCCATCCGCAGGTCGGCGAGCGACTTCGCGACCGGTCCGCCGTCCTCGCTGGCCTGCGCGAGGTCACGCATCGGCGCCTGCAGCATCTTGCTCCGCGTCGCGGCACGCTGTTGCAGATCACGACCCATCGATTCGACCGCAGCGCGCGCGGCATCGCGTGATTCCTGGTTCGCCGGGTCGACGACCAACAGTCGGTCGACCTGCTCGGAGGCGCGCGCGGTGAGTTCGTCCCGGGGCTCGGGCTCCGGCAGCGCCAACTCCGCCTTGGTCTGCTCGACGTCGAGGTTCAGGTCGAGGAGCGCGGGAGCCTGAGGGCCGGCGCTGGATGTGGTCGGGTTGTCGGTCATGCGGGTTCGCTTTCGGCGGATCGGGTCGGATCGGGTCGGGCGGGGCGGAATCAATCGCATCAATCGGCGTACTGGCCGGCACGATCGGCCAGCTCCTCGAGCGCAGCCATGGCCGCGTCGGCGTCCTCGGGACGTTTGCCGATCGGCACGTCGGCGAGTGCCGTCGTGGTTCGGTCGAGTGACGTGAGCGCCGCTTCGTTCTGCGCCATCAGCCGAGCGATCTTGCGACGCTGCGTGTCGCGCAGTGCGAGGCGGCGCTCGAGGGTCGTGCGCTCGCGGTCGGCCGACTCCGCGTCGGAGTGGTCATCGGCCAGTTCGGACAGTCGGCGCTGGACGTATTGTTCGTCGATCGAGCTGATGCTCTCGGACGCGACGGCGACCTCGTGCAGGTTGTCGAGCGCTGAGTTGTACACCTGCTGTGACGTCGCGAGGTAGCGGGAGTAGGTGAGCTCTCCGGAATCGAGCCGGTGTTCGAGCACCGCGATCAGACTTCCCCGCTTCTGCTGCAGGGCAGCGAGTTGCTCGGCGGGCTGGGTGTCGTCGAGTCTGGCTAGCTCGGCCGCGAGCGCTGCGAGTTCGGCTGGGTCGACCTCTTCGACACGGGGAATCGCGAACTGCAACTCGGCCAACTTGCCCGTCGTCGTCATGGTCAACGGCCACGCCACGATCGACCCGACGGCGAGCCCGATGAGCACGATGGTCAACCCGACCGGCGGATCGAGCCAGGCGAGGAGACCCCACGTCGCGGCACCGACGATGACCGCCGCAGCCCACGTCGGTGGGTACGTGGCGGTGGCTTTCCACCAGCTGGTCATCGGCGCCGACTCGTCGTTGTCACGGTCAGGCCAGGGTACCGGGTCGGTCGAACGTGGTGAGTCAGCTCCGCCGAATCCACGGGCCTGCGAGTGCTGGAGGCGTCCCGTTCCGCATCGAGGCGGCGCGGCTACGACACTGCGCCGACGGCTCGGACGTGCACGACGCGGTCGTGGAACGGATGCAGCAGGTGACCCGAGAACATGCGCGCCACCAGTTCACCCCGACTGTTCACTCCGGCCTTCTCGAAGATCGACTTGAGGTGATCTCGAACCGTGTGCACCGAGATCATCAGTTCGACGGCGATCTCCTTCGTGCCGATGCCACGGCACAGCTGGAGCACGATCTCGACCTCACGCTCGGACAACCCGTACGAATCGAGCAGGATCGGGACGAGATCGCCCGGTGCTGCAGCGTCGATCGTGACCGACACGGTGCCGTCGTTTCCGTCCATCGGCGCGACGTGCATCCGCACCCACCTGCCGCTGGTTCCGCGCAACCGCGTGGTCAAACGGGTCGGCTCCTTGCGTGCCCGGGCCCGGGCCGCAGCGACGAGCACCGTGCCGGGGATCTCACCGTCGATCTCGACTCGAAGATCGTCGAGAACCGTGTCGGCTCCGAGCGACCGCGAGATCACGCCGCCGGACGCATCGAGAAGCACGACGACGGGGCCGCCCTCGGAAAGCGGCTCGCCCACATGCACCATCGCACTGCGCAACAGGTGGGTCGCCGGGGGCAGGAGGTTCCGGACATCGCTGATCTCGGTCGGGGTGTACGCGGTGTCATCGCAGCGCACGAACGCCGCAATCGCCAGGCACGACGACCCGGACATGAACACGACCCGACACTCGTCGCTCACCTCCGCTGCCGCGTAGAGCTTCTGATATCGGGGGCTGCGATCGAGGTCGTCATCGGTCGCCTCGGCGAGCGTTGCGACCGGGTCGATGCTCCGCGCGAGGTCGTTGAACTTGTTGAAGTCGGGGTCGAGGAGTTCGTTGTCCCAGAACGGCACACACGCCTCGGGGTCGAAGCCGGTCACGATTCCGCCGGCGGGCAGGTGGGTCTCGGGGTCGGTCGTCATGACCGCTGCCGCGTCGTGACGGGCCACGCGTCGGAATGCTTCGGCGATGACCGTGCACGCATCCTCACCGGTCACGGCGCGTCCCTGCGCCGAGATCAACTCGTCACGAGCTGCCACGAACGCCTCCACACCCATGCGCCGACCATACGTTGCGTGAGCGAGTGCGTGCCATCCCCCAGCTGCGGGGGAACGTCACCTCGGTTGGGGCATCACTCCCCGCACACTCGGGATGGTGCCACGCCGGGTCGATTCGTACGGTCGAGCCCATGACACTGCAGAGCCCCACCCTCGTCGCCGCAGGTGCCGGCGACCACTACCACTTCCTCAACCACCTCTTCACGACGAAGGTGTCGAGCGAGGATTCGAACGGTCAGATGACCGTGATGGAGTTCACCGCGGGGAAGGACTTCGCTCCCCCACTGCATCGACACGACATCGAAGACGAGATGTTCTACGTCGTCGAAGGCGAGGTGTGGTTCTCCTGCGGCGGGGTGGAAGCCGTGCACTCAGCTGGAGCCGTCGTCTGGCTCCCGCGCAAGCAGGCGCACACGTTTCAGGTCCGATCCGACATGGCGCGCGTCCTGCAGGTGTCGACACCCGCGCAATTCGAGCGCTTCGTCGCGACGCTCGGCAGTCCCACGCCGGAGCCGACCATGCCCGAGCCCGAGGACATCGACCCCGATCACGTGGCAGCGATCTGCGCACAGTTCGGGATCCAGGTACTCGGC
>NZ_JBAVYV010000529.1:0-1824 GCF_049588435.1 Ilumatobacter sp. | reverse complement strand
CGATCTGCAGGGTCGCCGTTGATCCCGACGGCCACGCCGACCAGCAGGCGTCCATCGGCATCGAGTGCCGGGCGGTAGATGGTGGAGCGGAGCGCGCCCTTGCGCGTGAGGACGCCGAGCAGTCGTTCGGATTCGTCGACGACCGGTGCGACATGCAGCCGTCGTTCGCCCAGTTGGGCGTGGGCGGCTGCCGGATCGACGTCGGGCGTGAGGATGTGGACGCTCGGCGACATCACGTTGCGCAATTGGGTGAACCGGTCGAATCCGTCGGCGTCCTTCTCGACGAACACGCCGACGGGGCGGCCCTCGTCGACGACGACCACCGCACCGTGGGAGCGCTTGTTGATCAGGTTCAGTGCATCGCCGATCGTGTTGTCCGGCCCGAGCGTGATCGGCGTCTCGAACACCGGATGACACGCCTTCACGCTGCGAATCACGCGTTCGACGACGTCGAGTGGAATGTCCTGGGGAAGGATCGCCACACCACCGCGGCGGGCGACCGTCTCGGCCATCCGGCGTCCGGCAACAGCGGTCATGTTCGACACCACCAACGGAATGGTCGTACCGATCCCGTCGGGGGTCGTGAGGTCGACGTCCATTCGGGACGACACGTCGGAGAGACTCGGGACCATGAAGACGTCGTTGTAGGTGAGGTCGTGGCCGGGATCGGGATGCAGCATGCGCATGGGGCGCCGATGATATTCGGTTCTACGCTGCTGCCCGTGGAATCTGTCGACACGGTCATGCTCGTACACGGATGGGGCGGGTCGTTCGAGTCGACCTGGCAGCGCAACGGATTCACCGCGCTGCTCGAGGACGGCGACAAGAACGTGATCGGCGTCGACCTGCTCGGACACGGTTCAGCTCCGAAACCGCACGACCCCGAGGCCTACTCCGACCTGACCGAACGTGTCGTCGAGGCACTCCCGGATCACCCGACGGCAGCGATCGGGTTCTCGCTCGGCGCGCTCACCCTTCTACGCGCAGCGATCCAACGGCCCGACCGATTCGATCGGCTCGTGCTCGCCGGCATCGGCCGCAACGTCTTCGAACGTGACCACTCGGGCTCGACGGCGATCGCCGAAGGACTTCGCGCACTGCTCGAGGGAGCCGATCCGGCGTCGCTCGACCAGACCGCGCGACTGTTCGCGCAGTACGCCCAGCAACCTGGCAACGACATCGAGGCGCTCCTCGCCGTGATGGAACGCCCCGCCGGTTTCGAGATCGACACGGCCGGGATCGCTCAGGTGACCTGTCCGGTTCTCGTGGTCGTCGGTGAGAAGGACTTCGTCCACCCGGCCGACGAACTCGCCGCCGCCTTTCCGGACGGTCACGTCGTGAACCTGCCGCGCACCGACCACTTCGCGACAACGGAGTCGTTCGGATTCTTCGACGCTGCGCTCGAATTCGTCGGCGCTCTGACGTGACCCGACGACTCCTTCGCGACGACGTCGCGCGGGCCGCCGCTGCGATTCGTGCCGGGGGCCTCGTCGCGATGCCGACCGAGACGGTCTACGGCCTCGCGGCCGATGCGACCGACCCGACCGCGTTGGCTCGCATCTTTGCGATCAAGGGTCGTCCCGTCGACCACCCGCTGATCGTGCACCTCGCCGATCCCGAGGATCTCGACGAATGGGCCCCGGAGGCATCGCTCGACGCACGCCGACTCGCAGCTGTCGGATGGCCCGGGCCGATGACGCTGATCGTCCCGCGATCCAACCGCCTGCCCGCGGAGGTCACGGGTGGACGCGCGTCGGTCGGGCTGCGCGTCCCGGCTCATCCGATGGCGCGCGAGCTGATCCGCCGAGCCGGGGTCCCGGTCGC
>NZ_JBAVYV010000528.1:0-14096 GCF_049588435.1 Ilumatobacter sp. | reverse complement strand
CCGGTGCACCGGGCGGCACGACCGATCGGCTCCCGGAGGTCATGGCGGCCGCCGGAGTCGCGCTTGCGGTGGGGCTCGCCGTGTGGCGTCGCGGCGATCCGCACGGCGGAATCACCGCGGTCGCGACGGGACTGCTCGTGCCGGTCACGATCGTCGCCCTCGCGATGCGGTGGCCAGATCTCCTGCCGTCGGTGATCGCGTCACCTGTCCACGACAGGTGGTGGCTGATCGCCATCGTCGGGTTCGCCGCGTCCGTGTACACCGGACGCGACCCCGCTCGACGGTGAACCGAACCGTGCCCGGTCGTGCGTCGAGCGCTTCGAACGGCTCACGACCTCCTGACACGCCGCGAGACCGCTGACCGGTCAGAGCAGTTCGGCGGCGAGGCTTGCGACGTCGCTGCGCTCACAGGCGGTCAGCGTGATGTGGCCGAAGCAGCGTTGATCGGCGAACGCCGACGTGAGCACGCTGAGCGCGTTGTTGTTCTCGCCGAGATAGGGCGCATCGATCTGACTCGTGTCGCCGGTGAAGATCACCTTCGTGCCCTCGCCGACGCGGGTGAGGATCGTGCGCAACGTGGTCGGTTCGAGGTTCTGTGCCTCGTCGATCAACACCATCTGGCGTTGGAGCGAGCGGCCCCGCAGGAACGTCACCGACTCCAGCGAGAGCTGGCCGCGATCGGTGAGCTCGTCGATCAGGCCGCGCGCGTCGTGGCTGTTGCCGTGGTCGGTCAGTGCGACGATCGCATCGTGGATGGCCGACATCCAGGGATCGAGCTTCTCGTCGAGGCCTCCCGGCAGGAACCCGACGTCGGCACGACCGACCGGGACCAACGGGCGGTAGACCGCGAGCCGCTCGTAGCGGTGCTGCTCGACCACCAACTCGAGGCCGGCGGCGATCGCGAGCAGCGTCTTGCCGGTGCCGGCGCGACCGTCGAGTGCGACCACCGAGACGTCGGGGTCGAGCAACAGTTCGAGAGCGAATCGCTGCTCCTTGTTCCGAGGGCGCAACCCCCACGGCTCGGCGCCCTGCTGGGGAAGCAACACGAACTCGTCCCCGACCGCGCGCACGAGCGCCGACTGTGAACCGGACCGGAGGACCGCGAACTCGTTCTCGCTCGGGCGATCGTCCGGCTCGAGCACCGCGTCGAGTGCGACGGCGCCTGCGGCGTAGAGGCAGTCGATCTTCTCGAAGGCGGTGTCGATCGTGCTCCAGCCGATCGCTGCGGTGGGTCGATTCGATCGGACGGGGGAGTGGGCTGCGGCATCGACACCCATGTGCGCGGCCTTGATCCGCAGGGCTGCGTCGTTGCTGATCATCGTCGTCGGACCGAAGTCCGATTGTCCGATCGCTGCGCCGATGATCCGATTGTCGGGAACCGACGGATCGAGGCCGTGCTCGATCAACAGATGCTTGCGGATGTTGTTGATCTCGATCTGCAGTGTGGCGGATCCCGTGCCGGTTGGAACTGGTTCGGCGAGCGAACCGCCGTGGGCGACCCGCAGTTCCTCGAGGGTCCGCAGCGCGGTGCGCGCGGCCCGGCCGACGTCGTCGGAGCGGCTCTTCAGCCCGTCGAGTTCCTCCACGACCGTCAGGGGAACGACGATGTCGACATCCCGGAATTCGAGGACACAACACGGATCGGCGATCAGCACCGACGTATCGAGCACGAACCTGGTGCGGATGCCCGACTCGTCGCTGTCACCTCCGTCCGTCGAGTCGGTCGCCGTGGGGGCGGGACGGGTGCGGGAGAGGGACAGATCGGTCACGATCACTCCTGGTGTGAGTTGTCTCGGTGGTGTGGAAAGTGGGCCATACGCAACGACGACTGTTCTAGCCGACCCGCTCGCCCGGGTCGATGATGCTGCGATGATGGGACGGTGATGACGGAACGGATCGGTGGGTCATCGGATTGCATCTTCTGCCGGATCATCGCCGGCACCGAGCCGGGTGAGGTGGTGTGGGACGACGAGGTGGCCGTGGGCATCCTCGACCGTCGTCCCCTGTTCCACGGGCACACGCTCGTGGTTCCCCGGCGACACGTCGTCACGTTGGCCGATCTCGATCCGACCGAGGTCGGCCCGTTCTTCCTGCGGGTGCAGGCGATCTCCGCTGCGATGCCCGAGGCTCTCGGCTGTACGGGCACGTTCGTGGCGAACAACAACATCGTCAGCCAGAGCGTCGCGCATCTCCACGTCCACGTGGTCCCGCGAGTGAAGGGTGATGGTCTGCGCGGCTTCTTCTGGCCGCGGACGACGTACACCCAGGACGAACTCGAGCGGTGCGGGACGCGGTTGCGCGAGGCCTTCGCCGGCATCCCTGTCGCCGGTTGTGGATCGTCGGAGCCGTGCTGACGCCAGACGTTGCAAGGCTCTGCCGGATCGGTCATTGCAGTTGCAACGAGATGAAGGGTTGCGTTCCAGGGGTGAATGCAAGTCACATGGTTGTCATTCGGCTCCCCGATGGAGTCGTGGTCCCGGCTTCGGCCGGTGTGAACAGCAACTGATCCATCCACGAAAGGGTTCCAACGATGGCAACCAAAGCAGAAATGATCGAAGCGGTCGCAGAGGCCGCCGGCCAGTCGAAGGCCGACACCGAGAAGACGCTCGGAGCATTCTTCGACCACGTCACCGCTGAGATGAAGAAGGGCGAAGCGGTCACCTGGCCCGGCTTCGGCAAGTTCAGCACCTCGGCACGCGCCGCTCGCACGGGCCGCAACCCGCAGACCGGAGCGCCGGTGAAGATCGCCGCGTCGACCGCAGCCAAGTTCTCGTCGAGCTCCGCGCTCAAGGAAGCCCTCAACGGCAAGAAGAAGAAGTGATCTGATGGCTGCCAAGCGTCCAGCCACGAAGAAGGCCGTTGCCAAGAAGGCTCCGGCGAAGAAGAAGGCCGTTGCGAAGAAGGCTCCGGCCAAGAAGAAGGCTGTAGCGAAGAAGGCAGCCGCCAAGAAGGCCGTTGCGAAGAAGGCTCCGGCGAAGAAGAAGGCTGTAGCGAAGAAGGCTCCGGCGAAGAAGAAGGCCGTTGCGAAGAAGGCTCCGGCGAAGAAGAAGGCCGTTGCGAAGAAGGCTCCGGCGAAGAAGAAGGCCGTTGCGAAGAAGGCTCCGGCGAAGAAGAAGGCCGTCGCCAAGAAGGCCCCGGCCAAGAAGACTGCGGCACAGCGCACCAAGCGCTGAACAGCCTGCACGTCGACGAACGGGTGGCGGCCTTCGGGTCGCCACCCGTTTCGCGCCCGGCTACAGGCTCTCGATCAGTTTGAAGACTTCGGCGGCGCGCAGACCGTGCGGTTCGCCCAACACCCGGAGCCGGGTGATGACCCGATCCCGGAACCCCGCCAACTGGGTGTCGTCGGCCGCCTTCATCGTCGACTCGAACTGACTCTCGTGCGCCTCGAGCGCTGCCAGCTTGATGTCGACGAAGTCGTTGACGTCCTCGACGTGATCCGGTTCGTCGGCCTCCCACAGCAGCAGCGCATCGGGTCGGTGGTGAGCCACGGGGTGCTCGCGGTAGAAGTGCGGATCGCGCGCTGCGACGATCCCCTCGCACGCGAGGAGGCCGGCATGACGGTGGTCGGGATGCAGCCGATACCGCTTCCACGGATCGTGTCCGAGCACCACGCTCGGTCGGAGTTCCCGGATCACCAGAGCGACGCGACCGCGTGCGGACAGATCGCTGTCGAGTTCACCGTCGACGTATTCGAGGAATCGCACCTCTCCTGCACGATCCCCGGCGAGACGCCGCGCGGCCTCGCGTTGTTCGTCCTGTCGGCGCGCCGCGAGCGCGACCACGTCGGCATCCGCGTCCCACGTCCCCTTCGATCCGTCCGTGCACACGAGGTGGTGGACCGTGCACCCATCGGCGGCCCATTTCGCGAGGAGACCGCCACAACCGAACTCGACGTCGTCCGGGTGCGCGCCGATGGCGAGCGCGGACGACGGTGTGGCGAGGTCGCGCGACCAGTCGGTCATCGACGTCGAAGGCTGTAGTGGTTGGCCGGGATCGTTGGCAGCCATGTGGGCAGGACCTCTCGAAGGAGTGGATGGGTGAGATCGGAGGACGTGTCGAGATCGATCGACAGGTGGTGGTCGAAGCGGACCTCCGACGTGGTCGATGTGACGGCGCTGCGATGCCGATGGAACGAGCCGGGCCCGTATCGAGCGGCGATCGGCGTTCGGGTCGGGAACGACATCACGTTCGTGCCGTCGTGGCGGCGATCCGGAACGAGGGTCGAGGTCTCCGGACGGGCCAGGTCGACGAGCCTGCTCGGGAGCGGGAGATCGGCATGACTCACGACGACGTGATCGAATCCCTCCGCCGTGATCGCGGCGACCCCGTCGTCGACGGCGCCGTTCAACCCCAGTCGGGCGGTCCACAGGACGGTGGCCCCCGCGTCCTCCGCCCAGCGTCGGACCTCGACGTCGTCGCAGACGACGTACACGGGGGTCGGACCGACCGATCGGATCACCCCGTCGGCGAGCCAGCGGGCGAGTCGGCACCGAACGTCGGGCTCGAGCACCGTGGAGAGACGCTGCTTCGCTTCGGTGAATGCCTTCACGGGCACGAGCACGGCGAGGTCCACCCGGCGAGTGTAGGAAGTGTCCGTCGATCCACTCGCACTACGCTGACGACGACACGTGGACCGATCGAAGCGTGTGAGTTGGGGGACGTACATGACAACGAGAAGTTCGCCTGGCATCGCCGTCGGTGTGGTCGGTGCCGGATCGTGGGGGACGACGGTCGCCGCACTCACCAGTGCGAACGCGACGACTCGGCTCTGGGCGCGTCGGCCCGAGCTCGCCGATGAGGTCAACGAACAGCGCACCAACACCCGCTATCTGCCCGACTTCACGTTGCCGGAGCAGTTGTCGGCAACGAGCGATCTCGCCGACATCGTGCGGACCTCGGACGTCATCGTGATGGCGGTTCCGTCGCACGGGTACCGGGAGGTCGCACGAGAGGTCGCCGAGCATCTCCGGCCCTGGGTGCCGATCGTGACGCTGTCGAAGGGCCTCGAGCGCGATACGCAGCAGCGGATGAGCGAGGTCACGATCGAGGAGATGCCGGGCCACCCTGTGGCGGTGATGACCGGTCCGAACCTCGCGAAGGAGATCATGGCGGGTCAACCGGCCGCCAGCGTGGTGGCGATCGACGATCCGCGGATCGCCGGAGCGCTCCAGCGGTTGTTCTCCACACCGACTCTGCGCGTGTACACGAACCCGGACGTCGTCGGCTGTGAGGTCGCCGGCGTGGTCAAGAATGTGATCGCGATCGCGTCCGGGATGGGCCTGGGAATGGGCTTCGGCGACAACACGCGAGCCACCCTGATCACCCGGGGACTCGCGGAGATGACGCGCCTGGGACTCGCGCTCGGTGGTGAGCTCGGAACCTTCGCCGGCCTCGCCGGGATGGGTGACCTGATCGCCACGTGCGCGTCGACCCAGAGCCGGAACAACACCGTCGGTCGGCGGTTGGGTGAGGGCGAGTCGATCGACGCGATCGTCGAGAGCATGAACATGGTGGCGGAGGGCGTGAAGTCGTGCCCGAGCGTGATCGACCTGGCGTCCGCCGCCGGCGTCGAGATGCCGATCAGCGAGCAGGTCGTGGCCGTCTGTCACGACGGGCGCTCCGCCAAGCAGGCGTTGGTGGCGCTGATGGATCGCGACGCCGGGAGCGAGTTGGGCTGACCGCACGGGCGGCGTGTCGAGCACGCAGCGCAACATCGGCCGACCCGGCTGCTTGACTGGTCGCCATGACGACAGCGTCGGTCGCGGACCTCGACACCGGGATCACACTCGGCTCCACCGGTCAGCGCACCCGGTGGACGCTCACACCGTGGGGCTCGATCATCCCCTGGGGTGTCGACCCGGTCGATCAGGTCGCCTTCGACTGGCATGTCGCAGCCGACGATCGTTGGCACGTTCCGTCCGAGGAACCGACGGTGCGACAATCCAGGATCGAGGGAACGCCGGTGGTCGAAACCCGGCTCCGGGTCCCCGACGGGGACGCCGTCCAGCGCGTCTGGGCGGTGCCCGACGGCGGCGGCACCGTGATCGTCGAGTTCGAGAACGAGTCGCCGATGCCCTTCGCGGTGGCACTCACCGGACCTCGCGTCGTCACCGAGCGTCCACCTGCCGACGTGCCGATCCAGGGCATCGAGCTCGACGGGGACGCGGTCGTCCTGCCGATCGGGCACCGGGCGGTCGTCCGTCTGGCGCTGCCGCATCCGGGTGGCACGATGCGGCCCGAGTCGCTCGGGCAGGTGCCGCCCTCGGTGGCGGTCGTGCGCGGGTGGACCCGGATCGTCGAGCAGGCGAGCCGCTTGGTGCTGCCCGACGAGCAACTCGTCCACGCCGTCGTGGCGGCGCGCTGTGACCTGCTCCTCGAAGGCCCCGTCGACGCCGACGACGACCCCGTCGGGTTCCTTCTCGATGTGGCTGAGCTGGTGCGATGCGGCGACGACGCCGATGCGTGGCTCCCCGCCATCGTCGCGCCGTCCGAACATCTCGCCCGCCTCGCGGTCAAGCGCTCGTCCACGGCGACCGAGGTGTCCGATGCCGTTCAGGCCCTGGCAGCAGCACTCTTGGTGGCGCAACGAGCGGGCGACGAACGCGCCGCCGGTGACATCGAACGAACCGTCGATCGGGTGACGACCAAGCGCACCGACGTCGATGGCACCGAGGGTGTGATCGCATCGTTCGCCGATGCGCGTCGAACCGGGTCGGTGGGCAGATTCGTCCGCTCGGTCGAGCGCAGGATCGTCGACGCCGGCCGCATCATGTCCGGGGGGATCCCGACGTCGTGGCTCGGAAGCAACTTCGAGGTCCACGCGATTCCGACCTCGCCGTCGACGTCCGCGTCGTTCGCTGTCCGGTGGCACGGAGAACGCCCCGCCGTCCTGTGGGAACAGCAGGGTGCGACACCGGTGCGGCTCAGTGCGCCCGACGTCGATCCGCAGTGGGAGACACAGGAGCGGTCCGGCGAAGCACTCTGGCCGGCTCCGGCGCCCAAGCGCTCGGCCACGTCGTCGCTGAGCATCACGATCGACGCCGATCCCGAACCCGGCTCCAGCTTCGTCTGAGGCGGCCGGGGAACGAGATCACGTCGTGACGTCGAGGAAGCGAGCGCCCACCCGCGAGATCGAGAAGGCCCTCTGGTCCCAGGGCTACGAGACGGTCGTCGGGATCGACGAGGTCGGTCGGGGTGCGTGGGCCGGTCCTCTGATGGTCGGTGCTGCGGTTCTCCCACGGGACACGCGGGTCAACGGCGTGCGCGACTCGAAGTTGCTGTCCGAGACCAAGCGTGAGTTCCTCTTCGACCGGATCGGCTCGTGGTGCACCAGTTGGGCCGTCGGCGGTGCCAGTCAGGAGGAGTGCGACCACCTCGGGATGTCGGCCGCCCAGAAGCTCGCGGCGGCACGCGCGATCGCCGCGCTCGACGTGGTCCCCGACGTGGCGGTCACCGACGGCAAGTGGGACTTCGTCTCACCGTCGGTGCCTCGTGTCGAACTCGTGGTCAAGGCCGACCTGCGCTGCTTGAGCGTCGCGGCGGCGAGCATCCTCGCGAAGGTCGTCCGGGACCGTGAGATGCGGGCGTCGGCCGAGCACTATCCGCACTGGTCGTTCGACACCAACAAGGGGTACCCGTGCCCGGTGCACAAGATGTCGCTCGTCGGATACGGACCGTCGGCGATCCACCGCCGGAGCTGGGTGTTCATGGAGAACTACAACCCGTGGACCGCGATCCGACGCACGCCACCCGCGGGGCAGGCACAACTCTTCTGAACCTCCGCGTCAAGCATCCGACGTGTCGACCGTGTCGACGAGCGCGGAGATCATCTCCCGGATCGCGTCGGCGTCGCGAACCCGATGGGTGGCGGCAGTGTCGCCGACGCCGACCTTGATCCCGATGTCGCCGGTCCCGAGCCGCCCGAACGCTTCCTCGTCGGGAACGTCATCACCGACGTACACGGTCGACGCCGGGGCGAACTCGCGGCGCAGAGCCTCGAGCCCCGAACCCTTGTCGGCCGGCCGGGCCATCAGCTCGATCACGTTGTTCCCCTCGTGGAGAACGTGGCCCGTCACGGCGGTCTGTTCGCGACGCACCCACTCCAACGCGGAGCGCCCGAGTCCGGGGTCGGCCTCGCGCACGTGGACGACGACGCTGGTCGGCTTGCGTTCAACCCACGACCCGTCACCGGCACGCCTCGCCGCCTCGCTCAGCAGGTCGTCGAGGGCGCGGAGTCGGTCGGCCTCGGACGGCGTGAGTTCGACCTCGTCCAGTCCTCGTCGTTCGGCCCCGTAGCTGCCCGAGATGGTGAGCTCGTCTCCGAACCCGAACTGAGCGAGTCCCGCGAGCGACCGGCCCGACAGGATCGCGACCGTGATGCCGTCACCGTCGGCGAGCAGCGTGAGATCCGCGCCGACACCGCTCGTGAGCACCGAATCGTCGGCGTGATCGGTGAGCGGAGCGAGCACACCATCACAATCGAAGGTGATCAGGACCGGTCGGTCCAGCGACGCGATGGTCTCGGCCAATCCAATCGGGTCGTCGAAGGGTGGAGCGGCCTCGGAGCCGGTCATTCGGATCGG
Source organism: Ilumatobacter sp. (assembly GCF_049588435.1). Classification (GTDB taxonomy): domain Bacteria; phylum Actinomycetota; class Acidimicrobiia; order Acidimicrobiales; family Ilumatobacteraceae; genus Ilumatobacter_A. The sequence continues at coordinate 5,511 of NZ_JBAVYV010000528.1, read as the reverse complement.
CCGGCATCGGCGAGCGACTCGAGGAATCGGTGTGCCCATCCCTGGACGTCGCTCTTGCGGATCTGGTCGCGGAGCCCGGCCATCCGCTCGCGTCGTTCGTGGCGATGCATCTCGACCGCTTCGACGATCGCGTCCTGGAGCGCTCGGTCGTCGTGGGGGTTGACCAGCACGGCGTCGGTCAGCTCGTCGGCGGCGCCGGCGAACTCGGACAGGACGAGGACACCGTCGCCGTCGATGTGCGCCGCCGCGTACTCCTTGGCGACGAGGTTCATCCCGTCGCGGAACGGTGTGACCAGCATGACGTCACCGGCGCGGTAGAGCGCGACGAGATCATCGTAGGGGAGTGTCTGGTACAGGTAGTGCACCACCGGGAGACCGATCGAGCTGAACCGGCCGTTGATCTCGCCGACGAGTCGTTCGATCTCGGCGCGCTCGTCCTGGTACGCCTCGACGGCTTCGCGTGTCGGCGTCGCGACCTGGACCATGACGTGGCGAGCCGGGTCGAGTCGACCGTCCTCGAGCAGCTGGGCGAACGCCTTGAGTCGGAGCCCGATGCCCTTCGTGTAGTCGAGGCGGTCGACGCCGAGCATCACGACCTCCGGGTCGCCCAGGCGGGCGCGGATCCTGCTCACGTGTTGACGCGTCGCTCGCCCCGCCGCCATTGCTTCGACCTCGGCGACGTCGATCGAGATCGGGAACACGCCGGCGCGGATCTCGCGACCCCGGTGGAAGACTCGATCGTCGACATGTTCGGCATCGAGCAGCTGATGTGCCGCGGCGATGAAGTTCGCCGCTCCGGTCGGGCGTTGGAAGCCGACGAGGTCACATCCGAGGAGTCCCTGGATGATCTCGGTGCGCCACGGCAGCCGCGTGAACAGCTCGACGGGCGGAAACGGGATGTGGAGGAAGAATCCGATCGTCAGGTCCGGGCGCAGCTCGCGCAGGATGCCGGGGACGAGCTGGAGCTGGTAGTCGTGGATCCAGACGACGGAGTTCTCCGGAGCGATGTTGGCCAGCGTGATCGCGAACCGCTCGTTGACGGCGTGATACGCGTCCCACTGCTCGATGCTGTACGTCGACTCGCGAAGAGCGTCGTGGTACAGCGGCCAGAGCGCATCGTTCGAGAATCCTTCGTAGTACAACTCGATCTCGTCGGCGGTCACCGCGACGGGATGGAGGTCGACACCGTCGACGGAGAAGGGTTCGGCCGCGTCGTCAGGGTCCCCCGTCCAGCCGACCCAGGTGCCACCGCTCTCGCGGAGCATCGGGTAGAGCGCCCGGACCAGACCACCGGGCGAGGGTGTCCATCCGTGGTCCTCGGTGCGCATCACCGGCAGGCGATTGGCGGCGATGACGATCGGTCGGTCGAGCGGGGACTGAGCGGGAAGCGGTTCGTCCATGTCCCCCCAGGATGCCACGCCAGCAGCCGTTACGGAACGGGTCTGACCCGTTACGTCACGGTCTCGAGAGCTGCGCCGAGGTCGTCGACCAGGTCCGACGAGTCCTCGATGCCGACCGACAGCCGGATCAGATTGTCGGGAACCTCGAGCGGCGACCCAGCGGTCGACGCGTGGGTCATCGCGCCGGGATGCTCGATGAGACTCTCGACGGCGCCCAGCGATTCGGCGAGGGTGAAGATCGACGTGGCGTCGGCGACGCGCATCGCGGCCTTGCGACCTGCCTTCACCTGGAACGAGACCATGCCGCCGAAGTCGCTCATCTGCTTCGCCGCTGCGGCGTGCCCGGGATGGTCGGGCAGCTGTGGATAGAGGACCCGTTCGACCGCGGGGTGATCGACCAGGAGGTCGACGATCGCACGGGCGTTCTGACAGTGCCGATCCATCCGCACGGCGAGCGTCTTGACACCGCGCAGCACGAGGTAGCAGTCGAACGGTGCGGGCACCGCGCCGGCCGCGTTCTGCGTGAACGCGATCCGCTCGGCGAAGTCATCGTCACTGGTGGCCACGAACCCGCCGACCACGTCGCTGTGGCCGCCGAGGTACTTCGTCGCGGAGTGCACCACGATGTCGGCACCCAGAGTGATCGGCTGTTGCAGGTACGGGGTGGCGAAGGTGTTGTCGACGACGACGATCGCTCCCCGCGAGTGGGCGATGGCGGCGATCGCTTCGATGTCGAAGCAGGCCAGCAACGGGTTCGTCGGCGTCTCGAGCCAGATCATTCCCGTGTCGTCGGGCCAGTCGGCGCGCAGCGCATCGACGTCGGTGAGGTCGACCGCGGACCACGGCACACCCATCGGTGTCCACACCTTCGAGATCAGCCGGAACGTGCCACCGTACGCGTCGTTGCCGAGCAGCACCCGGCGCCCGCCGGTGTGGTGCGGTGGTGTGAGCAAGCGCAGGATGTTGTCCTCGGCTGCCAGGCCGCTCGCGAACGACATCCCGTAGCGGGCCTGTTCGAGCGAGGCGATCTGGGCCTCCATCGCTGAACGGGTCGGGTTGCCGGACCGTGAATACTCGAATCCCTTGTGGTTGCCGACGCCGTCCTGCGCGAACGTCGTCGACAACGAAATCGGGGTGACGACGGCACCGGTGGTCGGATCGGGGTCCTGGCCGGTGTGGATCGCCCGGGTCGAGAAACCCGCGAGTTCGGACTCGTGTTCGATGTCACCCATCAGTTCTCCTCGTCATCGTGTGCGGTCACCGACTCGGCGATCGCCGTGAAGTACGACAGCAGGTCGCTGCGGGTCAGCACGCTCAGCGGCCGACCGCCGGAGAGGACCAGCAGCGCGGGGGCGGTTTCGAGCATGGCGACCGCCAGTTCGACCTTCTGGCCGACACCCACCGTCGGCAGCTTGGCTCCCATCACGTTTTCGACCGACATCCCCATCGCACTCGGGTCGCGATGGATGACCTCCATCAGTGCGAGTTCGTCGACGGAACCGGACACCTCCGCGTTCGCGAACGGTGGCGTGTTCTTGCAGACGGGGAGTTGACTCACTCCGGTTTCGCGCATGATCTCGATCGCGTCGCTGACCGGCTGCTGGGGGTTGACGTAGAGGAGGTTCTCGATCGATGCGTTGCGTGTGTCGAGGACCGCGCCGACGCACTGGTCGCATTCCTTGACGAACCCGAAGTTCGCCATCCACGCCTCGTTGAACACCGTCGACAGGTACCCGCGACCCGAGTCGGGGTTGAACACGACGATCATGTCGTCGGGCCGAGCGTCTCTGGCGAGACGGATCGCCGCAGCCACGGCGGTTCCGCCGGATCCTCCGATGAGGATTCCTTCGGTCTGGCTGACGTGGCGGGCGGTGAGGAAGCTCTCCTCGTCGCTGATCGCGATGACCTGATCCCAGAGGTCGCCGTCGTACGCAGCGGGGAAGAAGTCCTCGCCGACACCCTCGACGAGGTACGGGCGCCCGGACCCGCCGGAGAAGACCGAACCCTCGGGGTCGGCGGCGACCAGCTGGATGTCGGGGTTCATCGACTTGAGGAATCGACCGGTCCCGGTGAGCGATCCACACGTTCCGGCACCGGCGACGAAGTGGGTGATCCGACCGGCGGTCTGGCGCCAGATCTCTGGGCCCGTCGTCTTCACGTGGGCCGTGGCGTTGTGCGGGTTCTGGTACTGGTTCGGGCGGAAGGCACCTCGCTCGCGGGTCACCCGCTCGGCGACGCTGTAGTAGCTCGTCGGGTCCTCCGGCGCAACCGCGACCGGGCAGACGATGACCTCGGCGCCGTATGCACGGAGTAGATCGACCTTCTCCTTCCCGGCCTTGTCGGTCATCACGAACACGCAGTCGTAGCCGCGTTGGGCGGCGACGATGGCCAGCCCGACGCCGGTGTTGCCGCTGGTCGGCTCGACGATCGTTCCGCCCGGTTGCAGCTCTCCGCTGGCCTCGGCCGCGAGGATCATCTCCAATGCAGGTCGGTCCTTCGACGAGCCGCCGGGGTTGGTCACCTCGTGCTTCATCACGAGGCTGCATTCCAGGTCGAGTTCGGCGCTGATCCGCTTCATGCGGACCATCGGTGTCTCACCGATCAGATCGAGGATCGAGTCGGCGATCTCGGTGCCCTCGAGCGACGGATGGCGGATCGAAGAGTCGGTCATGGGTGCGAACCTACGCCGTGTCGGTCGACGTGCGCGCACGAAGCGCGTTCATCGGGCGATCTTGTCGATCGCGCGCTCGACGAGTCCGGGCTGAGGAGCGATGAAACCCTCCGGGAGCAGGTTCGGAGCGTGCTCGGCGAGGTACAGGGCGAGCTCGGTCGGCGACGGGTTCACCATGGCGGCTCCGCCGACGACGACGGTCGGTACGGTCTCGTTTCCGTTGGCGTGGGCGCGCACGATGTCGGCCTTCTCCGGCTCGTCCCAGATGTTGTGCTCGACCCGCTCGATTCCGAGTGCGTCGAGACGGCGACGCAGCGAGGAGCAGAATCCACAACCCGGTCTCCAGTAGAGGTCGATCTGCGTCGCAGGCTGTTCGCTCATGCCGTCACGCTACCGAGGTCGTTGTGACCGCAACCGGAGCGGTCGGGAGTTTCCGGTCCGTTCCTCGCGCGTCGGCGCGTCGGAACCAGGATTTGGCTGTCATGATGAACCTGTGTCCCACCTCGGTCTCATCACCATCGTCGTCGATGACTACGACCGCGCGATTCGGCACTACGTCCAGGACCTCGGCTTCGCCCTGGTGAAGGACCTCGACCAGGGTGACAAGCGGTGGGTGGTCGTCGCTCCGCCGGGGACCGAGCGCGACCGACAGGCGACGCATGTCCTGCTGGCCGAGGCGACCGATGACGATCAGCGCGCCCGGGTGGGCGATCAGACCGGCGGTCGCGTGTCGTTCTTCCTCCACACCGAGGACTTCGACATGGACCACATGGCGCTGAGCCAGCGCGGGATCGTGTTCGAAGAGGAGCCGCGCGACGAGCCGTACGGCCGGGTCGCGGTGTTCTGCGATCTGTTCGGCAATCGATGGGACCTGATCGAGACGGTCAGTCGTCTCGACTGAATTCGTCCGGTGGCACACGACATCGGCGATGCGGTCGCCGAACTGCTCGATCGTGACGTCACCGCGATCCACCGGCTGTCGGGTGGCGACGTCTCCGACGCATTCCGGGTCGACCTGGGCGACGGGGACCGGGTGTTCGCGAAGACCCACGGGGATCCCCCGCCGCACTTCTTCTCCACCGAGGCGACGGGCCTGCAGTGGCTGCGCGATTCAGCTGAGGTGTCCGATGCCGCTGTCGGCGTTCCGCGAGTGCTCGCCACGGCCGACGATCTGTTGGTACTGGAGTGGATCGAGCAGGGGCCGTCGATCCCGTCGACCGATGAGGACTTCGGCCGGGCGCTCGCGGCGATCCACCGCGTCGGCGCGCCGACATTCGGTCGGACCGACCGCCGGACCACCGGAAGCCGTGCGCTGCCGAACGCGCCGTGTGACTCGTGGTCGGAGTTCTACGCCTCGATGCGACTCGAGCCGCTCGCCCGGCTCGCGCTCGACAGCGGCGCGCTGAGCCGGACCGCGGTCGATCGGATCCGGGTGCTCGC
>NZ_JBAVYV010000527.1:0-1578 GCF_049588435.1 Ilumatobacter sp. | reverse complement strand
ACCACGATCTGACGATCGAATCGGCCGGGGCGCAACAGCGCCGGGTCGAGGATGTCCGGCCGGTTGGTGGCAGCCATGATCACGATGCCCTCGGACGGCTCGAAGCCGTCCATCTCGGCGAGCATCTGGTTCAGGGTCTGCTCGCGCTCGTCGTGGCCTCCGCCGAGCCCGGCACCACGCTTGCGCCCGATCGAGTCGATCTCGTCGACGAAGATGATCGCCTTGCCCATGCGCCGAGCCTGCTGGAAGAGGTCGCGGACGCGGCTGGCGCCGACACCGACGAACATCTCCATGAAGTCCGAACCGGTGACCGAGAGGAACCCGACACCGGCTTCACCGGCGACGGCGCGTGCGAACAGGGTCTTGCCGGTTCCGGGAGGGCCGACGAGCAGCATGCCCTTGGGCACGCGGGCGCCGATCTCCTTGAACCGCTCGGGGTAGCGCAGGAAATCGACGACTTCGCTGATCTCCTGCTTGACGCCCTCGTAGCCGGCGATGTCGTCGAACGTGGTCGACGGACGGCTGGAGTCGTAGGCCTTGGCCTTGCTCTTGCCGATCGACATCACGCCGCCCATCTGGCCCGACGCACGGCGCTGCATCCAGATGAGGAAGCCGATGATCAGGAAGATCGGGAGCATGAACCCGAGCAGGTTGAGCAGGAAGTTGTTGCTCGGCGCCTTGTAGGAGATGATCACCCCGTTCTCCTCGAGGAACTCCTGGTCGCCCTCGAACAGGCCGGCCTCGCCGCCCGCGGTGGTGTTGAACTGGTCACCGTTGGTGAGTTCGCCGGTGATCCCGCCCGAACCCTTGTTCACCTCGATCTTCTCGACGTTGCCGTCCTCGACCTCACTGATGAACTCGGTGTAGGTGAAGTCGGTCCCGTCGTTGCTGGGCCACAGGCTCGGGACGAGGAGGGCGCCGAGCGCGACGAGGCCGATGATCCACCATCCCCAACGCGGGAAACCGGGCTTGGAATCGCCGTTGTCGTCCTTGCCCGAGCCATCGGACTCGAACTTGTTCTTCGGCGTCGGTCGGTCGGACTTCGAGCCGCGACGCTGACCCCGGCCCGCACCCGGAGGCGGCGGCGGTGGGGGAGGAGGCAGATTGCTCATCGCTCCATGATACGACCACCTGTGGACCTTGCCCGTTCGGTCTCGATGAACGATTGTGGAAACCGACACGCCCCGCCGTCCGACCATCCACCACGACGCGATCGCGGTCGTTTAACTTTTTCCGGATGGACGCAGGGGCCGGTACTTCACTGTTCGATCAGATCGCACGGGGTTTGGCCCCCAGCGCCGCTGCCGACGACATCGATCACAGCGATGTCGATCGCGACGATCCCGGAGCCGACGACGGTGTCGTCATCGGTCGCAGCCGGACGTGGCCCGCCCCCGACATCTCGACGCAGATCGAACGACCGAGCATCGCCGAACGCCAATGTTCACGCACCGGTTGCTCCGATGCCGCCGCGGTGACGCTGAGCTACCACTACGGCCAGTCCCAGGTGTGGATCGATCGCCTCTCGCCCGAGCGCGAACCGCACATGTACGACATGTGCGACCGTCACGCGGATCG
>NZ_JBAVYV010000526.1:0-2480 GCF_049588435.1 Ilumatobacter sp. | reverse complement strand
ACCATCCGGGCCAGGCGGGGGTGGACCGGCAGCGCCAACATGTTCCGGCCGAGCGGGGTGAGTCCGCCGCGGTCGGGGTCGATCGCGTGGAGACCGATCAGGAGTTCACGGGCCTGACGCAGCGCGGCCGTCGGTGGTTCGTCGATGAACGTCAGGTCGCCGGTCGGGCGATCCGGTTCCGCGCCGACCCCCCACGCGGCGAGTTCGAGTGCGAAGCCGGCGAGATCGGCCTGCAGGATCTCCGGGCTCCGGTGGCGCGCACGCGTGCCGTGCTCGAGCTTGCTCCACAGCCGATACGCCGCTCCGGGTTCGGTGCGCCCGGCCCGACCCGCACGTTGCTCCGCGGACGCCCGGCTGGTCGACACGGTCGTCAGGCGGGTCATCCCGGTGCGCGGATCGAAGCGCGGTTCACGGGCGAGGCCCGAGTCGACCACGATCCGGACCCCATCCACCGTGAGCGACGTCTCGGCGATGTCGGTGCTGAGCACCACCCGGCGGCGACCCGGTGGCGACGGCTGCAGGGCGCGATCCTGCTCGTCCTGGGACAGGGCGCCCGCGAGCGGGAGCACGTCGACGCCGTCGCCGAGCACGTCGCGAAGTTGCTGTTGCGTTCGCCGGATCTCACCGATTCCCGGAAGAAACGCCAGCACATCGCCGTCGTGCTCACCGAGGGCCTGCACGATCGCAGCGACCATGGCGGGTTCGATCCGTTCGGCTCCGCGGCCCTGCGGCGCCCGTCGCTTCCGACCGCCGCCACCCGGCTTCGCCGACGGTGTCCGCGGCAGCCAGGTCAGGTCGATGTCGAAGGTCCGCCCCTCGCTCGCCACCACCGGCGCGTCGAGCACGCGTCCGAGGCCTTCGGTGTCGGGCGTCGCCGACATGGCGAGGATCCGCAGATCTGGTCGGATCGAACCGGCGACGTCGAGCGTGAGCGCGAGGCCGATGTCGGTCGGCAGGTTGCGCTCGTGGACCTCGTCGAAGATGATCGCCCCGACGCCCGGAAGTTCGGGGTCGCGCTGCAGTCGGCGGGTCAGGATCCCTTCGGTGACGACCTCGATGCGGGTGTCGCGCCCGATGCGGCGCTCGTCGCGGGTCTGGTATCCGACGAGGTCCCCGACCCGGGTCCCGGTCAGCGTCGCCATCCGTTGCGCGGCAGCGCGGGTCGCGAGGCGGCGCGGTTCGAGCATCACGATCCGCCGATCGCCGAGCCAGTCGGCGTCGAGCAGCGCGATCGGGATCACCGTCGTCTTGCCGGCACCGGGCGGTGCCACGAGGATCGCCCGCCGGTGTTCGGCGAGAGTGGTCTCGATCTCGGGAAGCGCCGCGAGGACGGGGAGATCGGGGAGGGGGCGACGACGCTTGCGCCCGTCGCCGGTCATGGCCGGTCGCTCACGAGGACTCGGCGCCGACGGTCGATCAGCCGAGGGCGGGCGAGCCGTGGAAGGGGACCGGGTCGCCGGCGCTGGGCAACTCGATCGACGACCACTTGGTGATCGTCGCGATCGCGTCGCACACCGCTTCCCACGCCTGCGGGTTCCAACCCTCGGCCTTCGCGTCGACGACACCGTCGACGCGGGTCAGCACGAATGCCGGGAGTTCGCTGAGTTCCATCGCCTTGACGACCTTGCGGTCCGGGTCGCAGAACACGAGGAAACGGTCGGCGAGTGGTCCGAGGAACTCGGCGGCGTCGCTCGGACCAGCGGTCACGATCATGTTGATCCGCACGTCGCATCCACGGAACTCCTCGAGCACGCGGCTTGCGGTGCGCAGGATCCACGAGGACTCGTTGGTGTACGGATCGAGGACCACCGATGCGAGGTGGAACGTCGTGAGCCACTCCATGATCGGCCGCGAGGTGCCGGCCGCACCGTTGTGCAGCGGGGTCAGGACGAGGTCGGACGGAAGCTTGATTCCCGATGTCGTTCCGGGATTGATCTCGGTGGCGGCCACGCGGCGAATGATAGCGGCGCGCCTTGACGCCGACCGCTTCTCGTGCCGTACGTTGGGACGGTGCATCCGATCGAGCATCTCCGCTACGTCGCCCGTGCCCACGGCGTCGACCCGGCGGCCCTGGTCGAGGAGACCGCTCACGCGCTGGGTTCGATGCACTTCGACCAGGCCGGGCTCGTCGTCGCATGCAGGCGGATCGTGGAGCGCCACCCGTTCACCGGCGCGCTCTGGTGGCTGTGCGCGAACGTCGCGACGTCGTCGGAACCGTTCGATGCCGTGTGGGAGCTGGCCGATGCGGTGCGATCCGACCGAACCGCATCGCAGCTTGCGGCGGCACTGCCTGACGAAGCGGACGTGGTCACGATCGGAGACCCGAGCGTCATCGGATCCGGTCTCGCCCGCCGCGGCGACGTCCGGGTGCTCGCACTCGACATCGACCATTCGGCCACGTCGTTCGTGCGTCGCCTCGAACGCTCCGACGTCGACTACGAACCGGTCGACGCCGGTGCAGCGGGCGCAGCGACGAGGGT
>NZ_JBAVYV010000525.1:0-9639 GCF_049588435.1 Ilumatobacter sp. | reverse complement strand
CTTCTGGATCGTGTTCGTCATCGGTGGCGACGTCGCTCGTCGCCTTCACGATGGAATCGAAGGCGCGCACGAGACTCGCTGCGCGCTGCATGGTCACCGTGCGCAGTGCGTCGAGTCGGGAGTAGGGATCGCCTGGTCCGATGTGCGAGGTCATGCGGAGGTCCATCGTCACGATGCCTGGTCGAGTTTGGACGAGTGTGGGCGTCGGGGTCGAACGGCGTCGGCCTCCATCTCGACTCGTTCACGACCGGGATCGATACAGGAACGTTCACAGAGGGTCCCCAAGCTGATGATCTGGGTTCGATTCCGTCGGCCGCTCCACGCGAAGTCCCCGGTCAGAGCGTCTTTGGCCAGGGACTCTGTCGTTCACCGCCGATCGGACGATCGGCCGATGCACGGTGACTACCATCGTCGGCGTGGGGGTGAGCGTGATCGCGGTGTATCGACCCAAGCCCGGAATGCAGGGTGCTCTCGACGCAGAGATGGTCGGCCATGTCCCACTGCTCCGGCGACTGGGCCTGGCAACGGCAATGCCGTCGACGGTTCTCCGTGCCGGAGACGGCTCGATTCTCGAGCACTTCGAGTGGGTCGATCACGCGGCGATCGAGACGGCGCACTCTCATCCGGAGGTGTTGGCGATGTGGGAGCGATTTGGGGAGTGCTGCGACTTCGCGACGCTCGCCGACCTCCCCAACGCGTCGACCATGTTCGCCGAGTTCGAGTACGTCGACTCGTACTGAGCAGACAGCCCGGCTGGATCCGGTCGTCGGCGCCGGTCGATCGGGACCGTCGGTGCGTTACGACGCGGAAGGCTGTCGGTCGAGGAAGTCGACGACCGCAGCGCGGAAGGTGCCACGAGATGCCAACTCGTCGTGGATGAGGTGGCCTGCGCCCTCGACGACGAGCACCTCGGTGGCCGGTGAGATGCCAGCGTATGCTCGTGCGAGGTCGAGCGGGGCAGCGGCGTCGGGCTTCGCCGGGTCGGCACAGACCACGAGCGACGGCACCGCGAACGGCACGGTGGGATCGAGGAATGCCTCGACGTTCCCGGCGAGCACCGGGTCGAGCACCGATGCGTCGACACGCAACATCGATTCGGCCATCTGCGCGATGCCGTCGGCGTGCAGATTCTCACCGAATGTTCCTCCCGATGCAGATGGTGCGGCGGCGAGGATTCCCGCGAGGGTGTCGGCCGTGATCCCGGATGCCTGAAGTTGCGGGATCGACTCGCGCATCAGCCGGAACGCGTCGAGCAGCGAGTTGCCCTCGAGCGCACGGGACTTGCCGCCGCCGAGACCGAGTGGCGGATCCTCCATGATGGCGGCTCGGACGAGTTCGGGATGACGCTGCGCGAGCGCGGCCGCCGTGGCGCCGCCCAGCGAGTGACCCATCACGATCGCGGCCTGACCGGCGACCTGCTCGAGAGCGGCCACAGCGTCGCTGACGTATCCCGACGACGAGTACTGGTCGGCGGCGCGATCGGAATCACCATGGCCACGGAAGTCGAGCCGGAGCACCCGGAAGCGTTCGGCCAGGTCCGGAACGATCCAGTTCCAGCTTCCCGCGTACGACGTGATGCCGTGCAGCAGCAGGATCGGTGCGGCGGATGGACTCCCGTCCTGGGTCACGTTCAGTTCGATGGAGCCATTGCGGATCTTCACAGCCGGCACCATAGATCGCACAGCGGACGGTCAGCCACCCTGGCGGACGGCCGCTTCGACGCGGTCGCCGATCTGCTGATCGACGCTGCGCCAGTACTCGAACGCCCGGGCCAGGACCGGCTCGCTGACGCCGTCGAGCAGGTGCCCCGAGATGTTGTCGACCAGGCGATCACGCTCGGCGTCGTCCATCACGTCACGCACGAGTGTCCCGGCCTGTCCCCAGTCGTCGTCCTCGGCGTGCAACGTGTACGCGGCGCGGACGAAGTCGCCGTCGGCCGACCATGTGGCCACCTCGGGATAGCGCTCCGCAGCGGCGGCGGGTCCTCCATACGAGTTGGGCGCGTACACGGGGTCGCTGGCCTTGTCGATTCGCATCGCACCGCCCTTGCTGTAGCTGTGGACGGGACACTGCGGGGTGTTGACCGGGAGCTGCTGGTAGTTGACGCCGAGGCGGGCGCGGTGGGCGTCGGCGTAGGAGATCAGCCGTGCGAGCAGCATCTTGTCGGGGCTCGGTCCGATTCCGGGGACGAGGTTGTTCGGCTGAAAGGCCGCCTGCTCGATCTCGGAGTGGTAGTCGGTCGGATTCCGGTCCAGAGTCATCGTGCCGACCTCGTGGAGCGGGTAGTCCGAGTGCGGCCACACCTTGGTCAGGTCGAACGGGTTGAACCGATAGTCGGCCGCATCGTCGAACGGCATCACCTGGACCTTCAGCGTCCATGACGGGTGGTCGCCACTCTTGATCGAGTCGAACAGATCGCGACGGTGGTAGTCGGCATCTGCTCCAGCCAGCCGGTCTGCTTCGTCCTGGGACAGGAAATCGATGCCCTGATCGGTCTTGAAGTGGTACTTGACCCAGGAGCGTCGGCCCTCGGCGTTCACCCACATGTAGGTGTGGCTGGAGTAGCCGTTCATCTGCCGCCACGACTTGGGGATGCCGCGGTCGCCCATCAGCCACGTGACCTGGTGCGCTGACTCCGGTGAGAGCGTCCAGAAATCCCACTGCATGTCGTGGTCGCGGAGCCCGTTGTCGGCGCGCCGCTTCTGGGAGTGGATGAAATGCTGGAACTTCATCCCATCGCGCACGAAGAAGACCGGCGTGTTGTTGCCGACCATGTCGTAGTTGCCGTCGGATGTGTAGAACTTGAGCGCGAAGCCGCGCGGATCGCGCCACGTGTCGGGCGAGCCGGATTCACCGGCCACGGTCGAGAAGCGGGCGAGCATGTCGGTCGTCGTCCCGGGCTGGAACACCGCTGCCTTCGTCCACTTCGACACGTCCCGGGTCACCTCGAAGCGACCGAACGCCCCGCCGCCCTTGGCGTGGGGCTGGCGATCCGGGATCATCTCGCGGTTGAACGAGGCCATCTGCTCCATCAGGTAGTGGTCGTGGAACAGAATCGGCCCGTCGGGACCCACGGTCAGCGAGTGCTCGTCGCTCGAGATAGGGACCCCGGCATCGGTCGTCGTGTGCGGGGCGGTGCCCTGTGGGGTGATGGTGGTGGTGGTGGTGGTGGTGGTGGTGGAATCGGTCATGGTCGTCACCTTTCGTGCGCGGCGGGAGGCGGACTGGGCCGCTCCGACCCGAGTACCCCGACACCGCTGGCTCAAACGTGGCGACACGGTGCGCCGTCGGCGATGATCGACCACCGACAGCCGTCGGACCGTCGATCAGGTGTTGCGCCTCCACGGTCGATCGGCGTCGAACACGTGGAGGTCGAACTCCTCCGACAGCTCCTCGAACACACGAATTCCGCGCACGCTGTTGCCGTGCGCGTCGAGGCGCGGCGAGTAGACGGCGATCCCGCCGACGTCCGGGATCATGCCGACGATGCCGCCGCCCACACCGCTCTTCGCCGGGATCCCGACGGTGTATGCCCACTCGCCCGCGTAGTCATACATCCCGCAGGTCAGCGCAACCGTCAACATGTCCCGCGACACCTGAGGAGCGACGACCTGCTGGCCCGTCATGGGATGTACGCCGTGATTCGCGATCGCTGCGCCGATCACCGCGAGGTCGACGGCCGTGACCAGGATCGAACACTGCATGAAGTACAGATCAAGCGTCTCCTCGACACGGTCGGTGATGATCCCCTCGTTCAGCAGCAGGTAGCCGATCGCTCGGTTCCGGTTTCCGGCGACCGTCTCCGACGCGAGTACGGCTTCGTCGACCTCGGGACGTCGGCCGAGATAGCGCTCGAACAGTGCCAACACGACCTCTCGCCGCGCAGCAAGATCGTCGCCCTCGACCATGCTGGCGATGGCGATCGCACCGGAATTCACCATCGGATTCGGCGCTCGGCGGTGCGCTTCGTCGAGTTTGATCGAGTTGAACGGATCGCCGGTCGGCGCCACTCCGGCTCGCTTCAGCACCTCGTCGCGGCCGTGGGTCTCGAGCGCCAGGCCATACATCAACAGCTTCGAGATCGACTGGATCGTGAACGTCTGATCGCAATCGCCCTCGTTCGCCGATCGGCCCGCCACGGTCATCGCGGCGATCGCAAAATGATCCGGATCGACCCTCGCGAGCTCCGGAATGTACGACGCCAACGCACCCTCGTCGAGCCCGTCGAGTCGCCCGTGAACATCACGACACACGTGCTTGAACCACTCGGCAGCTCGCTGATGATCATGGATCTCGGCCATGTCGGCGATCCTACGGAGCCGGCACTCGCGCCCTGGCACCCCCTCCGCTGATCAGAGGTCACGCCTGCTCAGGGTCCCTTTCGGCCGACGAAGGCGAAACGGGTGCGACGACGCCCGATGCATTAGTTTCGGGTGATGCCCGGTGTTCCCCTGCCCGAGTCGGTCGCGCGACGACCTCCGTTCTCGCTCGGCACCGAGGAACGGCGGCGCTGACGAATGGGAATCCGCCGCATCATCCGCTCGCGCTATCCCGACGTCAAGCGCGAGAACGCCCGCAGCGATGCCATGGCGGGTCTCGTGCTCGGGGTGGAGAGCGTGCCCGACGGCCTCGCCAGCGGACTGCTCGCCGGCGTCAATCCGGTCGCTGGTCTCTACGGCTACCTGTTCGGAATGGTCGGAGCGGCGTTCTTCACCAGCGCATCGTTCATGGCGGTGCAGGCAACCGGGGCGATGGCGATCATCGTCGCCGACGTCGACCTCGCCGGGCGAGACGACCCCGCCCGGTCGCTCTTCACGCTGTCGATCGTGACGGGCATCGTGATGATCGTCGCCGGCCTCCTCAAGCTCGGGACGGTCCTGCGGTTCGTGTCGAAAGCGGTCATGACCGGGTTCATCACGGCGGTCGGCATCAACATCATCCTCGGCCAACTGGACAACTTCACGGGCTACGACGCATCGGGAAACAACCGGGTCCTCCGCGCGTTCGACCTCCTCGGCCACATCTGGAAGATCGACCTCGCGACCACGGTGGTCGGAGTGGCGACGATCGTGCTCATCGTCGTCCTGCAGCGCACGGCGCTCGGCTCGCTCGGGCTGGTGGTCGCTGTCGTGATCGGATCGGGACTCGCCGCGATCTTCGACGCGTTCGGCAGCGGCGTTCAGGTCGTGAGCGACATCGCCGACGTGCCACGTGCCCTCCCCTTCGTCACGATGCCGGTGTTCGGGGAGATGGTCGGCTTTCTCGTGCCCGCCGCGTCGCTCGCCTTCGTCGGTCTCGTCCAGGGGGCCGGAATCTCCGCGGGGATCCCGAATCCCGACGGCACGTTCTCCGATGGGTCCACCGACTTCGTCGGCCAGGGTGCTGGCAACGTCGTCTCCGGGTTGTTCCAGGGAATGCCGGTCGGCGGTTCGATGTCCGCGAGCTCACTGGTCATCGCCGCCGGGGCGAAATCACGACTCGCATTGCTGATCTCCGGTGGCGTCATGGCGATCGTGATCCTGGCGTTCGGCGGCCTTGTCAATTACGTCGCGATGCCGGCTCTCGCCGGGCTGCTGATCGTCGTCGGGTACGGAACGATCAAGCCCGATCAGGTGATGTCGGTGGCAAAGACCGGCGTCGTCCAGTTGACCGTCATGTCGACGACGCTCGTGCTCACGATGCTGATCCCGCTGCAATACGCGGTGCTCGTCGGCGTCGGGATCGCCACGATCCTCCATGTCGTCAAGCAGTCCACGCGCCTCACGACCCGCCAGATCGAGATCACCGAGGACGGCCGCCTCCGCGAGTCCGAACCCGTCGACGACGTCCCACCCTCGTCGGTGATCGTGCTCCAGCCGTACGGGAGCGTGTTCTTCGCCACCGCCGCCGCTCTGGAGGAGCAGATGCCGTCGGTCACGCCCGACTCCCGCCACAGCGTGGTCATCCTCCGAACGCGCGGCTTCGATGAGATCGGCGCGACGCTGACCGAAGTGCTCGGCCGCTACATGAACGCGCTCAACGAGGTCGACAGCAAACTCGTGCTGGTCGCCGACAACCCACGCATTCGCCGCCAGCTCGAGGCGACGGGCGCGATGGACCAACTCCTCGAGGAGAACCTCTACGTCGGCACCGAGTGGTTGGGCGAAACCGTCATGCGCGCCCATGACGACGCACTGCGGTGGGTCGCAGAAGCCGATGCGAACGCGACGAGTGGCGACTCATCCCGGGGGGACACCGATGCACACGACGACGACTGACGGCACGCTTCGAACGCGCCGACGAGCGAAGCTCGGTCGC
Source organism: Ilumatobacter sp. (assembly GCF_049588435.1). Classification (GTDB taxonomy): domain Bacteria; phylum Actinomycetota; class Acidimicrobiia; order Acidimicrobiales; family Ilumatobacteraceae; genus Ilumatobacter_A. The sequence goes on along the minus strand of NZ_JBAVYV010000525.1, from coordinate 3,342 downwards.
GGCCTCGCGGTCGCCGCCCTCCCACTGTTGTTCGCGACCGCTGCGTGTACCCGTGTCGCCGAACCCGACGCTTCCACTCCGGAGGATTCCACCCCTGCGACAGCCGCTGCGACATCGGCTGACACCGACCCCACCACGCCGACGGCACCCGACACGGAGCCAGCCGACACGAACCCGCCCGACACCTCAGGCGACACGTCGCCCGACACCGAGCCTGACACGACCGATCCCTCGACGCCCGGGAGCGACACCACCGATCCACTCGCCACGGAATCCATTCCTCCCGAGACGACCTCCTCCGATGGGTCCGACTCGGCGCCGGCCGACGACATCGACGATTCGAAGGACCCCACGGCGGTGACCATCGCCGGGATCATCGGGGCCGGCCTCCTCCTCTTGGTCGCCACCCTCTGGATGGTTCGGATGAACCGCTCCAACGACGACGAGCCCACGGTCGACGATGAGGTCGGTTCGTCCGATCTCGCCGACTGAACTGCCGCCCGGCGACGACCGCACAAGGCGAGACGCACGTTGGTGCCTGGCACCAACGTGCATCTGTGACGCGGGACGCGGCCGACCGTTGCGCGATGATCGTGCCGGTGAAGGAGAAGCGGCCGACGACGGGAAGCCGATTCGCCGCGATTCCCGGGCTCCAGCTCGTCGCCTCCTATCAGCGAGGCTGGCTGCGGGCGGATGTCCTCGGCGGGCTGACCCTGTGGGCGATGCTCGTTCCGCAGTCACTCGGATTCGCGGTGCTCGCAGGGATGCCGGCGGTCGTCGGTCTCTACGCGGCGATCGCCGCGATGCTGCTCTATTGGCTGTGGGGATCGTCACGGTTCCTCAACGTCGGTGCCGAGTCGACCGTTGCGATCATGCTCGCCACGATCCTGTCCGGCATGGCCGATCCGGGGTCAGACGAATACCTCGAGCTGGCGACGACGATGGCACTGCTCGTCGGACTCGTCCTCACGCTGGGGGGCATCTTCCGACTCGGCCGGATCGCCGACCTGCTGTCGCGTCCCGTCCTGGCCGGGTACGTGTTCGGGTCGGGCGTCCTGATCGTCACGAGCCAGCTCCAAGGGTTTCTCGGTACGTCGATCGACCCCGACCCGTACCTCACCGAGATCGGCGCCGTGGTCCGCAACATCGACGACACCCAGGTGACGAGCGTGGTCTTCGGTGTCGCCACGCTGATCGTGATGTTGGGGATGCGTCGATTCGTGCCGGCCGTCCCGGGCGCACTCGTCGCGGTCGCCGGCTCGATGCTCGTCGTCGGCGTGTTCGACATCGACGTCGCGGTGGTCGGGCAGTTCGACGGTGGACTGCCGATCCCCGGGATGCCGACGATCGAGTGGTCACAGTTCGTCGCACTGCTCGGCCCCGCCGTCGCGGTCGCACTGCTCGTCTACCCCGACAGCGTGCTCACCGCCCGATCGCTGACCTACGGCACGTCCGACCGAGTCGACGCGAACCGTGAGTTCTTCGGCGTCGGTGCCGCCAACATCGGTGCCGGCCTGCTCGGTGCCTTCCCCGTCAACGGCAGCCAATCGCGCAGCTTCGTGCTCGCCGATTCGGGAGCTCGTACGCAGGTCGCAAACCTGGCGGCCGCCGTCTTCGTCATCCTCACGCTCGTCCTGCTGGCCCCGGTGTTCGACTATCTGCCCGTTGCCACCCTCGCTGCGATCGTGATCGTGGCGGGTTTCGGCCTGTTCGATCCGGCCGAGTTCAGGGCGCTGTGGAAGTACCGACGAAGCGAGTTCTGGATGGCCGTGCTGACGGTGGCGGCCGTACTCGGACTCGGGATGCTCATCGGGATCGTCGTCGCGATCCTCCTGTCACTCCTCGCCATGGCGTTGCGGAGTGCCGCTCCCCACACCGCCGTGCTCGGCCAGATGCCCGACACCGACACCTATCGGGACATCGCCGATCATCCCGACGCGGTGACGTTCCCCGGTCTGCTGATCTATCGGTTCGATGCTCCGCTGTTCTTCGCCAACGCTCCGATGTTCCGCGACGATGTGATCGCGAAGGTGCAGGAACACCAGGCCACGACAGTCGTGCTCGACATGGAATCGATCCACGACATCGACAGCACCGGCGCGCAGGCGCTCGGTGAGGTGCTCGATGAACTCGACCGGCGAGGCATCACATTGGAACTCGCCCGCGTGAAGACCGAGGTCCGTGACGAACTCCACATCTCCGGTGTCGAGGCCCGCCTCGCACGATCGGGCATCTATCTCGAGATCGACGACGCCGTCGCACGATTCCTCGAACACGAACCCGACGACAGCGCCTGACAGCAGCGGCACCCGCACGTGCCCGGCCGAGAACCCTGAGAGTTGTCCAGATGCGCGTCGGTGCCCGGCACCGACGCGCATCGGACCCGGTTCGTCGGGCGGGGGCCGGTCCGGCGTACCCTCGACGCCGACCTCATGGACGTCGACGCCCACTCCCCCATTCCTCCCTGGCGACCCCGCCTCCTGCTGCGATGGCTCTGGCATCTGCTCGTCGACGTCGTCGACGAGTACCGACGTGACGGCGTCGGAGACGTGGCGGCGTCGATCACCTTCTGGACGATCCTGTCGATCCCGGCGGCGGCACTCTCGCTGATCAGCACGCTCAGCTCACTCGAGCGAGTCGTCGGTGAGTCCGTTGCCGATGACGTCCGGTCCTCAGTCGAGAACTTCGTGAGCAGCACCTTCGCCGACGATGCAGCGCTGAACGAGACCGTCACCGAGCTGTTCGACACACCGAGCCGCGGCATCGCCACCGTGGCGACGCTGTTCGCGCTGTTCACGCTGTCGAGGGCGTTCGCCGGAGTCATCCGAGCCCTCGACATCGCGTACGAGGTACGCGACGGTCGACCGTGGTGGTACGTGCGGATCGTCGCGATCGGCCTCGGGATCGGAACGATCGTCATCGTCGCAGTCGGGGCGACGGTCCTCGCCCTCCTGCCGTCGCTGCACCTCACCGGCATCACGCGTTGGCTGACCGCGCCGCTCGTGATCGGGGGCCTCATGCTCTGGACCGCCACGCTGTTCCACGTCGGTCCGAACCACACGACCCCGTGGCGCTACGACGTTCCCGGCGCAATCCTGACGACCCTCGGCTGGATCCTCGCCACCCAGGGGTTTGCGGTGTACGTCCGCTTCGTCCCGACCGCGAACAACATCCAGGCGAGCGTCGGCGCGATCCTGCTCGCACTCACACTCATGTACGTGTTGAGTGTGCTGCTCCTGCTCGGCGCCGAGTTGAACGACGTCATCGCCCGACGCGCCGGCGTGGTCCAGCAGTCGCCGGCGGTCACCACCCGCGCCCGCTCCGCCCTCGCCCGATGGCGCA
>NZ_JBAVYV010000524.1:0-20025 GCF_049588435.1 Ilumatobacter sp. | reverse complement strand
GCGCAACCCATCACCAGATCACGAACCAGGAGGTCGAGATCGACGGCGATCGGGCCCATCTGCGCAGCTATGTCCAGGCCACGCACGAGAACGCCGGCGATCCCGACGAGCTGATCGTTCTGTGGGGGATCTACGACGATCGACTGATCCGCACCGACGCCGGCTGGCAGATCACACATCACCATCTCGAACGCCTGATCGCGCCGAGGTCGATCCGGTCCGAACGGCCGTGACACGACGGCCGGACGGACGGCGCGTCGTCCGCCCGACCGGGCTCAGTCCGCGGCGCTCTTGTAGCTGAGGTTCAGCTTGGTGCGGAACGCGATGATGTCGCCGTCCTCGATGAGGACGTCCATCATGACGACCTCGGCGACCCGCAGGTCCTGATAGGTGCGTGAGGCTTCGCGGACCGCATTGCGCGCCGCGTCCTCCCACGAGTCGCTGCTCGAACCGATCAGCTCGACCACTCGGTACACGCTTGCTTCGGACATCTCGCTCTCCTTCTGGTTGATTCGTCTGTTGTCAGCCGTCGCTCGGCCGGAACCTCGTCGAGATCGAGATCCTCGTCTCGAACTCGACGTCTCCGGTCGGGGACACGCGGCACCGGAGTTCGCTCACCTCACCCACGCGGGCGTCGTCGTAGTGCGTGCAGCCGTCGAACACCGCTCGTTCTGCGGCGTGACGCCAGCTCAGCCCGCGAGCTACGTGGCGGGTGACCCGGTAGACGCTCTCGCTCCCTCCCCGGATCAGCGGCGGCTCGTCCGACGCGAAGTCCGGCGACCGTTCCTGATCGGTCATGGCCGCGATCGAGGCCATCACGTCGTCGAGCATCCGCTGGCGGCGCTTCCGACTCCCGCCATACCGATAGTTGGTCGGATGGATCGGCTCGCCGAAGCGGATCGTGACCGGCTGCTGGAACGGTTTCGGCAGCGACGAACCGATCGGTTGGACGTGTTCGGTGCCGACGATGCCGACCGGGATGATCGGCGCGTCGGTCATCACCGCGAGGTGCGCGACACCGGAGTGGCCGCGGTGGAGGAAGCCGTCACGCGAGCGCGTCCCCTCCGGATAGATGCCGACGAGTCGTCCGTCGTCGAGAAGCGACGCGGCGGTGTGCAGCGCGGCCATCGATGCCCGCTTGACATCACGTTTGATCGGCACCATGCCGATCGCCGGAAAGAGAAACTTGGTCGAGCGGCTGTCCATGTATTCGGCCTTGCCGAGGAAGACGACCGGACGCGGTGTCATCGCCATCACCAGCGGCGAGTCGAAGAACGATCGATGATTCGGGCTGATGATGGCCGGACCATCGGCCGGGATGTTGTCGAATCCCTCGACTCGGGCGCGGTAGAGGGTGCGCATGACCGGACGAGCGATCCATCGTGCGGGGCGAGACAGCGTGCCGACTCGCGGTGCATCGTCGGTCCCCACAGCACGCTCACGAAGCGCCTGGAATCGTGCACTCGAACGAGATTCGATGTCTCAGTGTCGCAGATGCTCGCCGACGTCGAGCGACCCGACGGGCCGATTGCAACCCGAGATCAGGAGGCCGAGCACATCGCTCCACCTCGGGCCGAGCACGTCATCGAAGTAGTTTGGGGCGATGGCAAAGTCGTCACTCATCGCAAAGCTCACGTGTGCCGAGGGGAAGAACAGCGAGTTCGAAGCTGCTCTGGAGGCGTTGATCGAAGCGAGCAACGAAGAAGCGGGCCTCGAGGTCTACTCCGCACATCGCGATGCCGACAACGTCTACTGGTTCTTCGAGATCTACGCCGACGATGACGCCGTTGCGGCCCACGGCACGGGCGACGGGATGCGCAAGGCGATGGCTGCCTCGGGCGGGTTCCTCGCCGGTCCACCCGAGATCCACCGTCTCACTCCGGTCGTCGCCAAGGGCCTCGCCATCTGATCGCGGTGCCCTCCCGGATGGCTTACTGTGGGTGGCCTCGGATCGGTACGTCGACAATCCAGTGATCTCGCCGCTCGTGGCGACCCGATCATCGACGACACGTTCGGGCAACGATCTGCGGGAGGCATCATGGGCACGGACGACACGACCGCCGGGTGGGAGGGCGCCCGCGACGAGGCGAATCGACTGATCGAGCAACGCGACTTCGCGGGCGCCGTGACGCTGCTCGACGAGATCGCGAGCGACGACCCGAGCGGCGAGAGCCACGCGTTGGCCGGCCTCGCCCAGTACCACGCGGAACGCTACGGCGACGCGGCGGAACACTACGCGCGAGCGCTGGAGGCGGCCGGTGATCGGTCGAACTGGAGGCTGATGGAGGCATTGAGCAGGGCGAACGCAACCGCCGAGATCGACGTGGCGGTACCGCCCGTTCGGTACTTCGACCGCGAGCACCTGTTGAGTCCGCCCGAGTCACCGCGGCTCCCGACTCCACCGGCGCAGCGACCGCAGCTTGCGATCTGGCGCCGGGTTCGAAACGTCATCGGCCATGTCCTCGGCAGCGTGGGCGGTGTCGCGTTCGAATTCCTGACCCGAACGTTCGGCAAGCAGTACCGCGGAGAGGTGTGGACCAACTGGTACCGCAAGCGTGTGTACACGGGCGTCCTGACGCTGGCGTACATGCGCGAGAAGCTCAACCGGGACAATCTGATGTCGACGTATCCCCCTGGGACGAGGATCGGATTCCTGCCCGACGGTCTCGACCGACCCGAAGGCGTGACGCACTACCGCACCGCGGACGGCAGCTGGAACAATCTCGACGACCCGAAGGAAGGTGCCGCGGGAACGCGGTTCCCGCGCAACGTCGACAACACCGCGATCAGGCCGGCCGATGACACGGAATTGATGTCGCCGAACCCCCGCGAGGTCAGTCGCAGGCTCTTGACGAGGGGCGCGGAGATGGAGCAGGTGCCGTTCCTGAACATGCTGGCCGCGTCATGGATCCAGTTCCAGAATCATGACTGGATCACACACGGGGAGAACCTCGAGCGCGACATCGTCGAGATTCCCTTGGCCGAGGACGATCCGGCGCGCATCGAGTTCCGCCAATCGAAGATGTTCGTCGGCCGCACCCAACCCGACCCGACACGGATGGGATCGGGCGAGGAGACACCGGTGACGTTCATCAACGAGGTGACGCACTGGTGGGACGGCTCCCAGATCTACGGCAGTGACCAGGCGACCCAGGACCGACTGCGGAGCGGCGTCGACGGCAAACTCCGCCTCGACGACGACGCGACGCTGCCGCTCGGAGCGAACGGCGTCGAGGACAGCGGGATGGTGCGCAACTGGTGGGTCGGCCTCTCGATGCTGCACACCCTGTTCGCCCGCGAACACAACGCGATCTGTGACCACCTGAAGCAGCACCACCCGGAATGGGACGACGGCCAACTGTTCAATGTCGCCAGACTGGTCAATGCGGCAGTGATGGCCAAGATCCACTCGATCGAGTGGACACCGGCGATCCTGCCCAACGAGAGCCTCGTACTCGGTCTCAACTCGAACTGGTTCGGCCTGCTCACCTACAAGTTTCGCAAGGCAGCGGGCCGCAAGACGGTCGCGACGTACAACGTCGAGAATCCCGAGATGGGCGGCCTGGTCGGCAATCGGATCAACAAACACGGTCAACCGTTCGGGCTCACCGAGGAGTTCGTCGAGGTCTATCGGTTGCATTCGCTGCTCCCCGAAGCACTCGATCTGAAGGATCGCGACACCGGCGAAGCGATCGAGACGCTTCCGTTCCCGGCCGGTCGACAGGCCGGATCGCGGAAGGTCACCGAACGGGTCGGAATGGCGAACTTGTTCTATTCGTTCGGCAACCAGCACCCGGGCAGCCTCGCCCTGAACAACTACCCGCGTTTCATGCAGGAGCTCAGCGTTCCGGGCAACCCGATGTTCGACCTGGGTGCGGTCGACATCCTGCGCGCACGAGAGCGGGGCGTTCCCCGCTACAACGAGTTCCGACGCCAGCTCGGGCTCAACCCGATCAGCACATTCGACGAGCTGACCCCGGACAAGGCGGCGGTCGCCAGGATCGAGGAGGTCTACGGGGACGACGTCGAGTCGCTCGACCTGCTCGTCGGCACCCTCGCCGAGGGTCATCGACCGCACGGCTTCGGTTTCGGTGAAACCATGTTCCAGATCTTCATCCTCAACGCCAGTCGACGTCTGCAGGCGGACCGCTTCTTCACCGACGACTACCGGGAGGAGGTGTACTCGAAGCAGGGCCTGCAGTGGGTCGACGATTCCAGCTTCAAGAACGTGATCCTGCGCCACTACCCGGAGCTCGAATCGACTGGTCTCGGCAACGTCAAGAACGCGTTCGAGCCGTGGGACACCGCGGCCACGCTCGACCCTCAGCGCCACCCGCTGCGGGGATTCGACCCGGATCTCGGACGGGACCCCTGGACCGGCGACTCCTCGCGCCGATGACCCGATGCTGGCCCGACTGAGATTCGCCGTGTACAGGTGGATCCTCGGCAGGGTCACCGCACGGGGATTCCGTGACCACCAGGTCCTGCCCATCGAGGTTCCCGGGCCGGAACGCATCGACGTCGAACCCGTGGCACCGGAACTCGCACGGCTGTTCACACCGCTCAACTTCCCCCGCACCGAGCACGCGAAGTCTCGTGCCAAGGCCATCCGCTTCCGGGCGAAGCTCCGACCGATCGTGTCCAGAATTCCCACCGCCCGGTCCGGGCCGATCGCCACCGACCATGCCGGTCTGCTCGACCAGATCTATCCCGCGCGCTATCGGAAGATCTGGCCACACCCTCCCCGGACCCCGCCCGAACTCGAAGCGGACGACGTGCTCGCGGCACTGGCCGTCAGCGGACCGTTCGCCATGTACCTCCAGAGCGGATCCACGCTCGACGATCTCGCCGGTCTGACCACCGTCGTCGCTCCGGGCGATCTCGTGATCGACATGCGCTTCTTCGATGCATACGACCCCAAGCCCGACCTCGTCGCGCCCGGCGGCCTCGCCGTGTTCGCGGTCGATGCCGACCAGCTCCGGACCCGCGGCATCGTGTACGCAGGCCGGATGCACGAGGCCGGCGAGGTGTCGTTCGAGCGAGCGAAACGCGCGTTCCTCTGCGCTCTGAACACACATCTGACGACGATCGTTCACAACGTCACCATTCACCTCGCGTACGTCACGCCGATGGCGGTGGCGTCGACGAACGAGCTCGATCCCGACCATCCGATTCGGCGGCTGCTTCATCCGTCGCTCCACACCACGCTCATCGGAAATCACGAGCTCGCGCAGTTCCAGGTCGTCGGGGAACGAAGCTTCGCGACAACCCTGTTCAGTCACGAGTATCCGACGCTCGTCAGCATGATCAACGCGCACCTCGACGACTTCCGCATCTCGTCACTCGATCCGGATGTCGCGTTCGAACACCGTGGACTCGGCGGTGCGACGATCGCCCTGCCGTGGTGGGACGACGCGATGGCCCTGTGGAGAATCAACCTCGCCTACACCGAGCGCTACGTGGCTCACTACTACCCCGACGACGCTGCGGTCGCCGACGATCGACAGCTCGACCGTTGGAGGAAGGCGTTGGATCGCCTCCTGCCCAGCGGTCTGGACGACGAGGCCACCTACCCCTGCGCCGGGAGGCCGCTCGATCGGAGAAGCCTGGTCCGAATCTGCGCCACGTTCCTCCACACGTCCTCGGCGACCCACGACGTCGTCAACAACGCGGTGTGGGACTACTCGACGCTCAACGACGCGATTCCGACAGTCGTACCGGAATCGCTCGAACCCCAGGATGTGCGCCTGTCGTTCGACCTGCTGAACACGATCATCGGGACGTGGAAGCCGTACAACATGCTCCTCGACGGCTTTTCGATCCTGGCGCTCGACGACCAGGGTCGCCAGATCATGGACGACTATGTCGGAGCACTCGAAGCACGACAGAGTTCGATGACCGTGAACGCCGCCACCCATCAGGCGGGACGGATCTATCCGGGCGCGCTCAACGTGTCGGTCAGCAACTGACGTCCCGAATCAGACGCTCGTCAGGCCGGAGATCACCGACCGATGGGGTGTTCAACGCTCTCGAACCCAGCAGTACGTCGAGCGTCACCGAGCGCATCCGCCCACTCATCCACGCAACAACGGGTGAATCCAACCCGATATTTTCTGGCTATGTGTTGCGCCCTTTTTACCGTGGCATCAACGCGATTCGCCACCAACGGAACAGGGGAGCCGTATGTCAGCCGAAGCCGTGAACCCACTCACTCGCCTCGACAAGCTGGCGAACTGGTCGCTGATCCTCTCCGGTCTGTCGTTCTTCTGTGGACTCTTCACCATGATCCCCGCCTTCATTCTCGCCGGCCAGGCGAAGAAGGGCGCTGCCGAACTGGGTACGACGTCGAGCGATCAGAAGATCCAGATCGCGCGCATCGTTGCCATCGTCGGACTTGCGTTCTGGATCATCCTCGTCATTGCGGCCGTCGTAGCCGGTTGAGGATCGATGCACGACCCGAAATGGGGCGGCGCCTTGCGCGGTCTTGACGCGGTTCCGGCGTAAAGGAGAGACAGAGACATGGAGGAATCTCCCGAGACGGTGACGATCTTCGTTTCCTATGCGCACGAGGACGACGTCGAGCGAGAAGTCCTCACCGGTCATCTTTCCCAGATTCCAGGGGTCGATGTCTGGGACGATCGAGCAATCCCACCAGGATCTCAGTGGGATGACCTGATCACCGAACGGCTCGAATCAGCGGACATCATTCTTCTGCTGATCAGCAGACAATTCCTCACCTCCAAGTACGTCGAGGAGATCGAGCTCGCGAGGGCGCACGCACGCCACGATGCGGGTTCGGCGATTGTCATACCCGTGTTGGTCAGGATGTGCATCTTGACGCCGAAGCTCGGCAAGTTCCAGGCGTTGCCCTCCGATGACAAGCTCCCGGATGACAAGATCTGGTTGACCTCTGATGCGTGGACGCTCGACCAGGCCTGCTATCGCGTGGCCAAGGGTGTCATGAGCGAAGTCGACAGGCTTCGGGAGACGCGGGGGTTGCTGCGACAACGGCGACGGGAGAACGAGGAGAGCTACCGGAAGAAGGTCGCGAAGTTCATTGCCGACGACGGTGAGATCTCCGACATCGAGCGGGACACGCTCGAAGAGCTCCGCGAACAGCTCGAGCTTTCGAGTGAGGATGCGGACCGAATCGAGCAGGGGGAACTCTGGCCGATCAAGGAGAAGCGACAGAACCTCGCCAAGTACGAAAAGACGCTGCGGCGCGAGATCCAGAAGAGCTATCCGTTCAGCCGGGCGGCAGAGCATGACCTCACGCGGCGACAGGAAGACCTGCTCCTGACCGACAGCGAAGTCGACGCCATCGAGAAGCGGGTCATCGACGAATGGAAGGCCGGTGTTCTCGACGAGGCCCGCGCGAAGCAGATCGAGCGCGAAGCGGCTGCAGCGGAGCACGAGCGAGCCGCGGCCGAAGAAGCCGAACGCATCACCGCCGAGAAAGCTGCGACCGAAGAAGCCGAACGCATCAGCGCCGAGAAAGCCGAGCAACGTGTCGCTGCCGAGCGAGCCCGCGTTCCCGGAGGCCTCGGAGACGTTCGGCTGGGGCGGCGGTTCGATCATGGATCACCGGTGGCTCGGGTTGCCTCCAGTGCCGACAGATCGTGGATCGCCAGGTGTCGGTGCCGACCAACGCGTCGCCATCTGGTCGGTCAACTCCGACCAGCCGATCATGAGCTGGACGATTCCGTCGCCTGCCCTCGATATCAGCATGGACGCCGACGGTTCGCAGGTGGCCGTGGCAGCAGCCGGCTGTGCCTGGGTCTATGCGACGAACTCGGGCGAGACACGCGCGGTTCTGGTACCGGACAAGGAGAAGAAGTCGGCGGTCACCGCCCTCGCCTTCACACGCTCCGGAGGAACTCTGGTTGCCGGGAACTCGAACGGCACGGTCCAGGCATGGCGTTCTCACAATTGGGATGGCGTGAGCGTCCTCAAGTCGCTCCGGGGTACCGGTGCGATCACACGAATTCAGTTCCCCCTCAACGGCGATGCTGCGTTCCTGGCCAGTCCGGGTCGACTTTCATGGTGGGACGTTGCGACGGACGTGCATCGACCGATCGTGCTGGATGATGGTTCCGGTGAAGTCAGCGACTTCGCGGTCTCGGCCGATGGGCGTCTCGTCGCAGTTGGCACCTCGAGTGGAGCGCTGTTGCTGGTCGATGTGGCGAGTGGTGCCGGTGTCCGCCAGACCGCGATCCCCGGATCGATCGCGGCGTGTGACATCGCGCCGGACGGTGCCACGATCGTCGTGAGCGGTTCGGACGGGCAGCTTCGGGAATGGACCAGCGACGGGGAGTTGCACGCCGCCGGCCTTCCCGTGGACCGGGTGACCTCGATCCGCTTCGTTTCTGCGGCCGCCAACCTGCTCACCGCCGGCGGGGACGGCATGGTTCATTTCTGGGTTGGGCCCGCAGATGCATGACTGACCCGGGACACCATCGCTCGCTCGGCGTGTGTGACGGTCACGACGCGGAAACCGGAGGCCCGCTCAGGTGGCGCCCCCGTACCACGTGACCCCGGCGTGTGGGGTCTCGCCCTGCCAGGCGTTGATCGCGGTCACTCGCTTCTGCGCCGCCGCTCCGCCCCCCAGGCCCAAGCCCTTCGCGATGGCGATCACTCCGTCGCCCGACCGCACGGTGTAGCTGCGGATGCCGTCGAGCGACGGCGGAAGGCGCACGATGTCGCCGGGTGTCCAGATGCAGTCGAGGTCGACGCCGTTGTACTCGGCAATGGCCTCGGCGGCCGCGACGCGGAGGGACCACGCCGCGTCGGTGATTCCGAGGCACCGTCCGACGACCGCGATGAATCCGTCGGAATCGCCCACTCCCATCGTGTACACGCCCGCCACCGGGTGTCCGTCGGCCGCGGGCTGTCCCGACGGCTGCGGCTTCGCCGGTGATCCGGAAGCCGTCGTCGATCCGTCGCCGCCGTCGAGCGCCGCCTTCGCGGCAGCAGCGGCCTCACTGGCGTATGCGTCGGTGTGCCATGTGTGGGACCCGTTGGGATCCCAGCCGGGTCCGGACCCGTCGTGGCCGACCTCCGAACCGCGCCACGGGAACCACGGCTTGCCGAACCGGACGGAGTCCTCGTACATGAAGAGCGCCACGGCGGCATTGACGTCGAGGTCGAGCAGATCGGTGTCGGTGGTGACGCCGAGTCCTGCTCGAAGGTCGTCATATCCCTTCGACTGGAGATTCTTCCAGTTGATCTGCCACATCCCGCGGTCGCTGGTCCGTGGGTTGACCGCGTCGGCCCGCCACCGCGACTCACGGCCGGCGATCATCGTGATGACCACCACGTCGTCGCCGCGGAAGCCCGCTCGATGCGCCGCCGCCGCAGCGGCCATCGCGCCGTGCTGCGGGCCGCCGGTTTGCTTCTTCGCCGGTGACCTCGTCGCTGAGGCCCTCGTGACCGGTGTCTTCTTGGCAATCTTCTTGGCGGACGCCTTCGTCGCCGATGAGTTCGTGGCTGGCGGTGGGGTGGCGTTCTCCTGCGGGCGTTGCGCGTCGGGGAGCAATCCCAACGCGGACCAGGTCTTCGGCCCGACCAACCCGTCGACCGTCAGCTTCTTCGCTGCCTGGAACTCGCGCAACGCGCGCTCGGTGGCCGGACCGAAGTCACCGTCGATTCCTGCGGCGAAGCCGGCGCGCGTGAGCGCCCACTGCACGGCCTCGACGCTCGGTCCGCGCGAGCCCTTACTGAGCAGCCCTCCGAACGGCAGTTGGCGATAGAAGGCCTCACGGCGCGTGGGGTCGGACGGTACGGCCGGTTGGAGACGGATCGCACCGTTCCTCTCCATCTGGAGCACGGCGCCGGGGACGTCGTCACCGGGAAAGTACGGCCAGTGCCAGGCCTCGGATTTCACCGAGTTCCAGAACCCGAACTCCGGACCGTGCGCCGCGAGCCACGCGAGGGTGGAGGTGCCGACGGATTCGAGCTGGCCTCCGGCGCTGCGCTGTGCGAGATCGGCGGTCACCCCGAGACCATGCTTCGACGTCCCGGGTGAAGCGGCCATCGCGACGCCGGGCTTCTGCCAGTACGTCGTGCCGTTCCACTTCTTCGTCTTGCGGCCGGCGATCGGCTTCTTGCTGTACCGCTGGGTGAACAATTGCACCTGTTGGTCATAGCTCCGGAAGGTTCCCGTCGCATCGAGACGGATGCCGTCGGCCGCTGCGGCGGTCACCATGGCACGACACGCCCGCGCGGCAGGTTCGACCATCGTGAAGTTGCGGATGCCACACGGCAACAGCAGCTCCTTGGGAATCTTCCCGTTTCCGTAGGATCGCACCGCCTGCGGCAGATTGACCTTGCTCTCGGACTGGAATGGCAGTCTGGTCATCTCGGTTCCCCGTCCCCTCGACCTCCTGAATGGTAGACCTCAGCCGCATCGGGCCGGGACGGGTTTCACGCTCGAGACCATCCGACCGAGCGACCGTGTGCGAGCGTCGTGGCCCCGGCCATCGACCGAACGGCTACTCTCGTTGCTCACCACGCCGACCGTGGCGCGCATGGCAGGGTCAACACCTTCCCGGAAAACGGAGCTGATGATGGGGCGACCCCCGTGCGAACGAGAACGAACTCCGACCGGGTCCGCCGACCGCGGGTCGGGGCGATGAACACGATGCCACCTCCTGCCGCGAACGACGCCGCTGCCTCGTTGTCGGCGTCCATCGAGGCCCTCGGACTGCCCGCTCGACAGACGGCCTACTTGAAGGGTCGTTGGCTCGACCAACTGGAATGGTTCGAGGCCAAGGCCGGGAGCAACCAACGCACCCATCGCCGTCTTCGGATAGCGGCGCTGGTCGGCGGGGTCGTGGGTGTCGCAGTCGCGCTCGAGGGGTTCCTCCGTCCAGGCGACCGCTGGCTCCAGTACCGGCAGACGGCGGAGCTGTTACGCACCGAGTGGTGATTGTACGCGTCGCCCGCCGGCGAGTACGCCGGCTTCGCGACGGCGGCCGAGGCGCACCAACACTTCGTGAATCGGGTCGAGAAGATCGTCAGTCAGGACGTCGCCGGGTTCGTTGCCCTCGTCGCCCCCACCAGTGAGGTACCCAACGCGGACGTGCCGCGCTCCGACATCGCTCGCGACGAGGAGCCCGACCAGGACGTGTCCTGAGGTCGCGCGACGACATCACGACGCGGCGTTCGACCCAGGAGACCGTTCCGGAAGCGGCGATGCCGGTGTCGGCCTCGCGCAAGGTCGACAGGACCGGGGCGATCAGTTTCGCGTCGGTGCGCTACCAGGCGGGATCTGGCTGGCCGGCGAGACCGTCGAGGCGGTGTGCGATGGCGGGCGACGCGCCGAGCTTGGCGGCAGCGCTCGATCGGGCGCAGGACATGAACGTGTGGACACCCGATGATGTGTCGCTTCCGCGAGATCGCCGAGGACTACCGCGCCGGGCCGATGCTCCATCTCGCTGCGATGACCGGTATGCGTCGTGGCGAGATCGTCGCGCTCCGGTCCGATGCGGTCGACCTTGCTCGATCGACGGTCAACGTGCGAGACAGCGCGAAGATCTCTTCACGGTCGTCTCCTTGGTCCGGCGGCTCAGCCCGGCGGCGACATCGCACGGAATGCGGCCGAAATGACGCGGTTCGTCAACCGCTCGTGAACGCCGCAAGAACAGACCGAGATCCAAGCTCGCGCGGACAAAGCGCCGTATACGTTCGCCGACTTCGAGCTGTCGAATGCTGGGCTGGGCCTCTCGAAACCGAGCAACTTCGAAACGGCCGCGCCCAGTGCGACCAAGACAAAGGAGCGAACATGAGTGGCAACGAAGTCCGCCAACAGGCGATCAACGAGGTGACGAGCAGGCCTCCGACCCACACGACGACCGGTGGTCCCCTCAGCGAAATCTGGGCGTGCGACGTCTTCAGTCTCGTCACGATGGAGGAATGCCTCTCCAAGCATGCCTTCAAGGAGATGAAGAAGACCGTGCAGACGGGTGCTCCGCTCGATCCTGCGACGGCCGATGTCGTCGCCGCGGCAATGAAGGACTGGGCGTTGAGCAAGGGCGTCAAGTTCTTCTCGCACATCTTCTACCCGATGACCAACATCACCGCTGAGAAACACGACGGCTTCATTGTCACGAACTCCGACGGGAACGCGATCACCGAGTTCACCGGCAGCTTGCTGATCAAGGGTGAGCCGGATGGTTCGTCGTTCCCCAACGGCAGCCTGCGAATGACGAACGCCGCTCGCGGCTACACCGCATGGGATCCCACCAGCCCGGCATACGTGATGCACACTGCCAACGGTGCGACGCTGATGATTCCCAGCGTCTTCTTCTCGTGGACGGGCGAAGCGCTCGACAAGAAGATCCCGCTCCTGCGCTCGAACGCGGCGATGGACAAGGCCGCCCAGCGCGTGCTCCGGTTGATGGGTGAGACCGAGATCGAGACGCTGAACTCGAGTTGTGGCGCTGAGCAGGAGTACTTCCTCATCGACGCCCACTTTGCGAACAGCCGGCCCGACCTGCTGCTTGCCGGCCGCACACTGTTCGGGGCACCTTCTCCGAAGGGCCAGGAATTCGACGACCACTACTTCGGTGCGATCCCGGAGCGCGTCCAGGTGTTCATGCAGGACTTCGAGGACAAGCTCTTCCGTCTCGGCATCCCCGCCAAGACGCACCACAACGAAGTCGCCCCTGGCCAGTTCGAGCTGGCGCCGTACTTCGAGGCCGCCAACGTCGCCGCCGATCATCAGCAGTTGATGATGACGATCATGAAGTCCACGGCCAAAGCGCACGGCTTCGTCTGCCTGCTGCACGAGAAGCCGTTCGCCGGGATCAACGGTTCAGGGAAACATGTCAACTGGTCGGTCGGCAACTCGACGCAGGGCAACCTGCTCGATCCGGGCAGCACGCCGCACGACAATCTCAACTTCTTGTTGTTCTGTGGCGCGGTCATCCGGGGTGTCCACGAGTACGGCCCCCTGTTACGCGCCGTCATCGCATCGGCCGCCAACGATCACCGTCTCGGCGCGAACGAGGCGCCTCCCGCCATCTTGTCGGTGTACCTCGGCGATCAACTCGAAGCGGTGTTCAACGACATCAGGGAGGGCAACGTTTCAATCTCCAGTGACGGTGGCGTGATGGACCTCGGGCTCTCACAGATCCTGCCGTTCACCCGGGATCCCGGCGACCGCAACCGCACATCACCATTTGCGTTCACCGGCAACCGGTTCGAGTTCCGCGCCGTTGGTTCGTCGCAGTCGGTCTCAGGCCCGCTCGTCGCGATGAACACGATGCTCGCCGACTCGCTCGGCTGGATCGCCGACAAGCTCGAGGCGCAACTCGCCGGCGGGGCGAGCCAGCTCGAAGCGGTGGCGACCGTCCTCAAGGAACTGATGGAACTGCACGGCAACGTCGTGTTCGGCGGCGACGGCTACTCCTCGGAATGGCACACCGCCGCCGTCGAGGAGCGTGGACTGCGCAACATCCCGACGACCGCCGACGCGTTGCCGGCCTTCCTCGAACCGGGAGTGATCGATCTGTTCGAGCGAACCGGCGTGTTGTCGCCGGTCGAACTCGAGAGCCGGTACGAGGTCTATGCCGAGCAGTACATCATGTCGATAGCCGTCGAGGCCAAGACGACGTCCGAGCTCGCCAAGACGGTGCTCTACCCAGCGGCGATGACATACCTCGCATCGCTCACCTCGACGATCAGCACTGCAGCGGCGATCGGCGTCGAGCTCGAAACGTCGGGGGTCAAGGTCATCGCCGGCGAAGCGAACTCGCTGTTGACTGCGGTCGCCGAACTCGATGGTGCGATGGGTGCCGACGAGTTCTCATCGACCGAGGAGCACATGAAGTACTGCGCAGCGACGATTCGGCCCCTGATGGACAGCGTGCGCAGCCACGCCGATGCCCTCGAAGCCGAGGTCGGCGACGAGTACTGGCCGCTGCCGAAGTATCGGGAGATGCTCTTCATCAGGTGAGTTCGAGGTCGTCCGCCGCGCCCCGGTTCGCGGCGCGTCGTTGACGACCGATCCCGCTACGTCGTCGTCGTCAAACCGCGATAGGTCGTCGTCTTGGGCGACCGGCGGGCAGGTGGACGTGTCGCGAAGTGGGGGATGTCGTCGTTGTACCCGAGGACTACCACGACATCGCCGATCGACAGGGTCGTCGTCTGCGGCGGATGCATGATGGTCGTCCCGTCGACACCGCGAATCCCCACGATCAGATAGCCGTGGGCTCCGCTGACCTCGATCTCGGCGAGCGTCTTGAGCGCCAGTGGCGAACTGCCCTCGATGAGGAATTCGTCGAAGCGCAGGCCGATGTGGTCGAGGTCCGGTCCACCCTCCGATCGGGTCGTCAACTGATCGAGCAACTGGTCCGCAGTCGGGCGCAGGATCAGCTGCGACATCTTTGCGGCGCCGATCGTGGTCGTCATCACCACGGTGTCGGCTCCACAGTTGCGGAGTTTGCTCTCGGTTCGGCGGTCCTCACCGCGCGCGATGATCGTCAGATCAGGGTTCATCTCACGCGCGGTGAGCGTGACGAAAACGTTGGCCGCATCGTCGGACAGCACCGTGGCAAGCACCGCCGCCCGGCGGATCCCCGCCCGTTCGAGCACGTCTTCCTCCGTGGCATCGCCGTGGATGACGAGGATGCCGTCATCCTCGTCGGCCAACGGGGACGCGCCGCCGAGTGTGTCGATGGCGACGAATGGTTGCCCTGCAGCCTGCAGTTCGCGCGCCAGCGTCGTCCCCATCCGGCCATACCCGCAGATGATCGTGTGTCCGTCGAGCTGATCGATGTCTCTGGTCATACGTCTTGCCCCCAAGGCTCTGTTCAGTTCTCCATCGACGACGAGCTGGATGAAGCCACCAACGGTGTAGATCACCGCGCCGTAACCGGCGACGATCAACGTGACCGTCAACCCGCGCAACGGCCACGATGTGATCGGCTGGACCTCGCCGTACCCGACCGCGAACACGGTGATGACGACCATGTACAGCGCATCTCCGAGCGTCCAGCCGGCAACGACGTACCCGGTCGTCGCAAGGGCGCCGACGGCGACGAGGACCGCGACACCAGCGATCATCTTGCGAATTGGTGCCGAGAATGCCGTCGTTTCGATAACGGGATGATGTCGGCACAACGTTGCGTCAGCGTTTCGCATCGGTTGCGAGTCCGAGACCGCCTCGTGTCGGTTGACAGCTCACGGAATCGAATCAGACTCAGACTCAGCGGAGTAGGAGTCCGCCGCACAGACCCTCGACTGAACAGGCTGACGCTGGATCGGCGACCGGCCGCGACGGACGCTTTGGACCAGCGCATGTCGACACCGCCCTTCGCCAACACAACCCGTCCGAGTACGGCACGACTGTGCTCGGCCACGCGCTGCAGAATGCCGGGATGGCTCAGCGTTCGATGAGCTCGCGAAGCGTTGCGATCGCGTCCGTCGGGTCGGCGACCAGAACGGTGCTCAAGCCCACTTCTGCGGCGGCATCCACGTTCGCTTGCATGTCGTCGAGGAATGCAGCCTGCGCCGGTGACACGCCGAGCAACTCGCATGCGTGGTTGAACATCCGATGCTCCGGTTTGCGCATACCAACTTCGCACGAGTCGATGACGGCGTCGACGAGCTGATCCCAGTCAGCCGTATCACGCCATGCGCCAAGGGCCCGAACGTTGTTGGTGAGGATTGCTGTCGCTACCCCTTGGGCACGGAGGTCGCCGAGCAATTCCATCATTTCCGGTCGAACAACGAGCACCTGGCTCAGAATCAGATCCACCGGTAGTGGCGGGAACCCGTCGTGGCCTCGTTCTCGCGCCATCGTCACGACGGCTTGCTCGTAGGCCGCAACCTCGATCTCACCTCGCTCAAGTCGATGCCACGGGTGATCACCGTCGCCGTAGTCGCCATACCCAACGGCGATCGAGGCGAACTCGGCCATCTCGAAGCCGGAGCTGGACGCCACGGCTGCCATCACTCTGAATGGGTCGTTGCAGATCACCCCACCGAAGTCGAAGAACACCGCAGCAATCGGCGGCTGAGCTTTTTCATCTGTCTTCATGACGCCCCTCGTTGAGGCAGCCAACGTACATCGTCAACCTCCGCCTCGTCGGCTCGGACCGGGCCCGCCGCAGCGGGGGTCCATGAGCGCATATTCGTGCCCTCGTGCGGACTTGCAACCCGCTCGTAGCGGCACGTATCGGACGGCGAAACCCGATCAGATCGTGCAGCGTGCCATCGGCATCGGCGGAGCTGCTCTCCGCTGCCGGACCCTGAGCGGGTGAACTGCGTCGCTGGGCGAACGTTCTCCGCCCGATGGACGAACACCGTGACGCCGGTACCGCCTCACCGCCGTCGTCACGCCACGGCTTGAGAATGAGTATCCCGGTCGAATCGCATACCTCGGTTCAACGGTGCAGGTCAGCGAATGTCCCAGGTGGGCTCGGGATTCTCCCACTGTGTTGCCGGAACGGTCGAAAGAACGCTGCGGGACGAGGCGTCGAGCAGCGCTCGCAGCCGGGCGGTTTCGGTGCGGGTGAACCGCGATGCAGTTCTGAACACGACCACGGCCGCACGTCGAGCTGCATCATCGAAGGGCATGGCGAGCGCCCACGGTTGAACACCCTTCGACGGCAACCGCTTCACCCATTCACGCTCGTGAACCGCAACGCCTTGCGCGAGCGCACGACCTGCAGCGCTGTCGGGGGATGCGACTCGTGAGTCGACCACACAGGAAACGTCGGCTCGTACGAGTTCACCCGCACACCACGCGATCAAGTCATCGGTCACCGTGTGGGCCGTGGCAACCTGGGTGATGTATCGCATGCTGCGTGTGACGGGGTCTTCGAGTTCGTGCACCGAGAGCGGTCGGATCTCGATCAGTTGACATCCGGCTTTCTCGACGACGTGCGCGATCGTCGGCACGTCGATCGCAATGGTTGCGTGTACGAAGAGATCGTCGATGCGAACGTCGCCGTCGAGGTTGTGGCAGTCGATCTCGATGATGTTCACAGCGAATTCGCCGAGTGCGACGAGCACTCGACCGATGTGGCCGGGGTCGTCAGCAACCTCGACTCGAAGGCGGTACAGGTCCATGCGGTTGGTTCTCCGTTCGATGCGTTCGGTGACACCACCAACGATGGGGACGCGACGTCAACGATGGGTTGCCGATCCGTTACGTCTGAATGCACATCTCGACACGAGCGTGTGAATGCGTGGAATCGCTCAGACAAATGCGCGCGTAGACGAGCGTCATCCGCAACGTTGTGACCCAGCATCGCAGCGATTGCCTCCAGGCTCATCCCGCGGTTGATCGCCTGAGTCTCCAACCTGTGGCGGAGCTGGTGCGGGTGGACGCGGCCGATCCCGGCGGCCTTCGCGACCCGCCGAACCATGCGTGCGACCATGTGGCGGTCGAGGCGCCGGCCGTCGAACACCACGAGCCGATCCAGGTCATCGGACCGGTTCGATTGGTGGTGGTCGAGTCGTTCGACGAGCTGCGGATGGAGGGGGACGTAGCTGTCGTTGTGCAGTTTGCCGATCGGCACACGCAGCCAGTGCCGGCCGTTCATGAACACGACTGCGTCGGCGGTCAGTTCGCAGAACTCGCCGACTCGCAGCGCGGTGCGGGCGAGCATCTCGACCACCCACCGTCGGAGCGGATCTTGGTCGGCGGCGGCGCGCATCAAGTTCGCGGCGTCCGGGTCTGACAAGAATTTGGGAAGCGGATCGTCGGGTGTGGGGAGGTCGCCGTTGAAGATGCTGCACGTGGAGGATCCCGACGAGACCGGCGTTCAGAGGGTGTTCTTGTGGGCGACGCCGTTCTTCACGATGACGCGGATGGTGCTCTCGTAGTCGTCGAAGAAGCTCAGGTCCTTGGTGGGGTCGCCGTCAACGAGGAGGAAGTCGGCCCATGCGCCGGGCTCGACGACACCGAGTGGGGCGTCGATGTAGGGGTCGCGCTCGCCACACATTCGAAACAATTCGGCGTTGGTCGAGGTGGCCATCCGGACGGCCTCGACGGGTTCCATGAACTCCGAGAGGCGGGCGAACATGGTGATCTGATGGGTTTCCTTGTCCGGCTCGAGCAGGATGTCGGTACCGAACGCCGTGTTCACTCCATACTTCTTCGACCACTCGTACAGGTTCTCGGTGCCTGAACTCACATGCTCGTGCTTGGCCTGAGTGCGCGGGTCGGCGAAGTGGTGGTCGTGCACCACGAACGGCTGTGTGCTGAGCCAAACGTTCTTGTCCTTCATGTATTTCACGGTGTCCTCGTCGGCGAGGTGGCCGTGCTCGATCGAGCGAACACCCGCATCGATCGCTCGATGAATTCCCTCGACGTTGTAGACGTGCGCGAGCACGTATGTGCCCCAATCGTGGGCCGCGTTCACTGCTGCACGGATCTCGTCGATCGTGAACTGCAGCGAGTCGAGCGAGTCGTACGCCGAGGTGACACCGCCACCGGCCATGATCTTGACCTGCGTGGCGCCCTTCTTGAGCTGCTCACGCGCACCAGCGAGGACCCGGTCGGGTCCGTCGGCCACGAGTGTCATACCGACCGATTCACCGCGCGACGGCGCCCCACCGAGCGCGGTCGCGACGTCATAGCTCATCGAGAAATCACCGTGACCGGCCGTCTGGGAGATCATCGCCCCGCTCGGATAGATCCGCGGGCCCGGAATCGTTCCCTGATCGATTGCCTGCTTGATCCCGAACACCGGGCCACCCGCATCGCGCACCGTGGTGAACCCGCGCATCAGCGTGCGATGTGCCGCAGCGACGGTGTTCGCGTAGATCCACCCGATGTCACCCTGGATCATCGCCGGCAGCGAATGGCACATCCCCATCACATGGCAGTGCGCATCGGTGAGACCCGGCATCAGCACCCGGCCCTCACCATCGATCACCTCGACACCATCAGCAAAGGCCGGCAACGTGTCGGTGATCTCACCGATCCTGTTCCCCGAGACGACGACGTTGCCCTCGACGAGATCGTCGTTCACGCCATCAAAGACCTTGACGTTCTTCACCACCATCGTCGCGGAATCGCTCATGGGACTCGAGGATACGAGCGCCCGCTCCGGGCGCGTCACCTCGACGCGACCACGACCGGTACCGTTCCTGCGACCCCGTCCGCGACGTCCCGGCGACGTGTCGGAAGTAGACGCTGAGCACCAATGCGCCAATCACCGCAAACACTGCAGCGAGGAACGCTCCTCGGCCGCAGCGCGCCAGTGATTCGGCGCACCCGACCCTTCTATGTTTGTCAAGCGGCGATTTTGGTCCCGGGAACGCGACGAACCCGGCGGACTGGCCGCCGGGTTCGCGTTTGTGTCGGGTGTGATGACTAGATCAGGCAAAGACGCGGCGCATTCCGTTTCCTTTCGGTCTGAACGGCCCGTTGCCGTTTCGATGTGGTCATCTTGCGCCTGTGGCGAATCTGGCACATCGGTGCCGACTACGCAGCTAAGCGGACCGACTACGCAGCTAAGCGGACCGACTACGCATTCCTGAGGGCGGCGAACTCGGCCAGGCTGACGCGGTCGTGCACCCCCGTGCGCGTGAACAAGCTCGCGATGTGATGTTCCACGGTCCTCACCGACAAGAACAGCTCGTCGGCGATCTCGCGGTTGGTCTTGCGTTGCGCGATCAACAACAGCACCTCGACTTCGCGCCCGGTAATGCCGAGGGCTCGCAAACCTGGGGGCACCGGCGCCTGACCGCGCCGGCGGCGGGGTACGGGCTCACCGGCCTGACCAAGCAGCGATCGGCAATCGCGGGCGACGCGTTCCAGGCCACGGTCGAAGAACGACGCCTCCAGCTCGCGCAGCCACGGCACCGGTTCCCCCCAGCCGTCGCGCAACGCCGCCTGCGTCACGAGCAGGCGCGCGATCTGCACCGTGCCCCAGGTGCGCGTCGGTGCGGGGAGCGCCTCGGCGTGGCGTTCGTAGATCTCGGCCGCGCCAGCTCCGTCTCCTTGCCTGCCGGCGGCGACCGCTGTCGACCATGCATGGAGGTCGCGCAGCAACGGGACCTTGGCGA
>NZ_JBAVYV010000523.1:0-2361 GCF_049588435.1 Ilumatobacter sp. | reverse complement strand
GTGTCACCCAAGCCGACTTGATGACCGACGAACCAGTGGGGCTCGGCTCGAGGTTCGTCACCGACCACGGAAGTCCGCTCGGCAAGATCGAGTCCACGATCACGGCCTTCGATCGGCCGGATCGCCTGGAGTTCGAGGCCACCAGCAAGCGAATGGACCTCGCGATCTCGTTCACGTTCACTGAGGCCGAATCAGGCACGTCGGTCCACGGCACGTTCGATCCGAAGCCGAAGGGCGTCATGGCTGTGCTGTTCCCGCTGCTCCGTCCCATGATTCGTCGCGACATGGCCAAACAGCATCAGCACCTCAAGGCGCTCTGCGAGGCGCAGTCACCAAACACGTAGCTCCCGCCGCGCACGGTCACGTTGCGCAAGCCACGGGCGCGACCGAGTACAGATCGCGTAACGGGCCTCCACCGACGACCGCGCGTTATCGAGTGCTTGGCCGCTCGCAGTCGTGCCGTACTGCTCGGGTTGATCGGTCCCTGGTGGTGAGCGATATGCGTTGGTCGTCTGCTTCTCGCCTCAGTCTGAAATGCGGCGCGTGACGAGTTCTGCGACTTGCTCCCACTCTCGCCGCGTTGGGAGATGTCCCATTCCGTCGACGAGGTGAAGAGAACTTCCTTCGATTCCGCCGGCGAGTGCGTGTCCGTGAGCGATGGGGAGGAGCCGATCACTTGTTCCGTGCACGACGAGAGCGGGACTTGCGAAGTCGCCGAGTTGGTCGAGCGTCGGCCACCCGAAACGAAACGAGGCTGCCATGTGGCGTTTAGCCGCTTCGGGCCGCTCCGCAGCACGTTCAGCGGCGAGACGTGACTCTTCCTTCATCCAGGCCCGGTCCGATTCGTCCGGCCTTCCCATCATCGCCATGATCACCGACGTCCGATCTGTCGTGCCAAGGGATGCAAAGAAATCCGGTCCCATCCCAGCGTCAGGGTCAGGGCTCATCGCCGCGATGAAGGTGGACGACATCACCCGATGACCGAACCGGCTGACCAGGTCCACGGTGATCATTCCGCCCATCGAGACTGCCACCGTGTGAACACGAGACACGTCCGCTGCGTCGAGCACCGCAACGATGTCGTCCGCAAGTGTCGACAGGGTGTAATCGTCACCTCCGTCACCGGACAAGCCCGTGTCTCGAGGATCCATCCGAAGCACAGAAAGCCCGGCACCGATCAGTTGGTCGATCAACAGCTTCGGGAACAGGTCGGTCGAGTCGCCCCGTCCCGGAATCAACAGAACCGCTGGGCCGTTGCCGAGTTGCTCCCACCAGAGATCCACCCCATCAGCTGTCGTCACGAACACTCAGTCATCTTCACACACGCGTAGTAGTGGCCGTTGAGAACCGCTGCGAGCAAAGCGTTCTGGAGCGGGCCCACCGATCGTACGTGCCGAACCCGGACGGGGTCGTCTTGGCGAGGGCGAACGTTGATATGCGCTGTGAGCGAACGGAATGGGGTCGTTCAGCGAGCGCGGTCCGGTGCTGGGTCATTTGCTCGCACCCGCCGAATGGTTCGGTTTCGGTCTCGGCTCCGTCGATGCCCCCATCGATATCCAGTGCATCGGCGGCGATCATCGGCGTCGTGTCGCAGCCGTTGCAGGTTACCCACCCAGGACTGCAACGTCTGTGGCGTTCTCAGATCGCGGGCGCCTCGTTGACGACCACGAGTTCGCTCATGCCGGCCAGCGGGGGGTTGCAGGTCAGCGCGAAGCCGTCGAGCAGAGACGCGACGTCGATGACGGATTCAGGCGGGTGCGCGCCCGTGGCGTCGAGTCGACCGTCGAGCAACTGTCTCAGTCCGAGCGCGAGCGGCACGGAGGTTGCTCCGGCCATGTCGGCGGGCATGGCGTGGAGGTGCACTCCGATCCGCAGCGACCGGCCGTCGCGCTGTCCGCGGGCGAAGGCAAAGAACCCCGGAAGCGCGCCAGCGCCCTTACGGCCGAGCGCTCCGATCATGGCGCGAGCGATCCGCGTCGTTCTTTGGTTCCTGATTTCGGCAGCAGCGTCCTCGTGGCTCAGCTTGCCGGCATCGAGGTCCTTGCGGATCAGGTCCAGGTACGCCGCCGTCGATCGTTTGAGCAACATCAAGTTGGCGGAGCTGCCGTGCACGTTCATGCGCTCGCGGAGTGTGATCGGCTCGGGGTGCCCGACGGTGTACGCCGTACCTCGACCCAGACCGGGATAGTCGATGGTGACGGGAGCCAGCGGCGGGCGTGACACGCGCTGTCCGGTCTCGACGACGTCGATGGTCCCCGAGATCTGCTGCATCCAGTGGACGATGGCTGCCGACGTGCCTGCGCCCACGACGGATTCATCATCGAGCGCGAAATCACCCGCGCCAGCGTCGACGGGCCACGC
>NZ_JBAVYV010000522.1:0-19431 GCF_049588435.1 Ilumatobacter sp. | reverse complement strand
CCGCTGGACCGCTCGAGTCGCGCTGGACGGGTCGATGCGGAGCCGCTCGGCAAGCTGCTTCATCGTGCGGTCCTCCCGAGCCAACAGATCGAGCGCGTCCATCTGACCGGGTTCGAGGGGGCCGTCGTTGCCGAAGAGGTAGCAGCGCAGCTGTTGGGTCCAGGCCCCGCGCCGGAGCTCGATCCACGCGCGGCCGATCCGGACGGCGTGATCTTCGTCGACCGGGTCGCTGAAGTCGACCGGTTGGTGCTCGTGGACCATGGGCCAACGAAGCTACCCCCGGCCGATCGTCGGGCGCCCACCGGAGCAACGGTGACCCAGCCGAGTCGCTGCGTGGTTGACTGGGAGCCGATGACCAGCAGCGAACGGGAATTCCAGGACGTCGATCGCCTGCACGGACTGCTCGGAATGCCACCGACGCTCGGCAACGAGGTCCGGGTCCTGCGCAACGGCGACGAGATCTTCCCGGCGATGCTCGACGCGATCCGCAATGCCACCGAGACGGTCGACCTGGTCACCTTCGTGTACTGGTCGGGGGACATCGCGATCGAGTTCGCATCCGAACTGCGTGCCGCCGCCCAACGAGGGTGTCGGGTGCGCGTTCTCCTCGATGCGGTCGGTGCCCGCAAGATCTCGTCCTCGCTGATCACTGAGATGACCGAGGCCGGGTGCAACGTGCGTTGGTTCCGACCGTTCTTCGACAAGAAGAAGGTCCCCAAGATCAACGAGGCGAACCGCCGCACACACCGCAAGATCATGGTCTGCGACAACTCCATCGGGTTCTGTGGTGGTGTCGGAATCGCGCAGGAGTGGTGCGGTGATGCGCGCAACGAGCACGAATGGCGTGACACCCACCTCGCGGTGCGCGGGCCGGCCGTCGCCGGACTGCTCGCAGCATTCGTCGACAACTGGGCCGACCAGCACGAGGACGGATACAGCCCGGGCGGAGAACGCGATGTCGACTTCACCGAGCATGGATCGACCGCGATGTTCGTGGTCCGCGGATCGGCAGAGACGGGGGCGAGCGACGTCTGGCGGATGATCATGTCGCTCGTCTCGATGGCCGAGAGGCGGCTGCGCATCGCGACCGCCTACTTCAATCCCGATCGGTTCGTCATCGACGAGTTGATCGCGGCGGTCGAACGAGGTGTCCACGTGACGCTGCTCGTCCCGGGTGAACACCATGACAAGCGGTTCATCCAGATCACCGGCGAAGAGGCCTACCAGGAGCTGCTCGATGCCGGCGTCGACATCCGGACCTACGAGGTGTCGATGATGCACGCCAAGGTGATGACGGTCGACGGCCGCATCGCCACCGTCGGGTCGACGAACTTCAATCAGCGGTCGATGCAGCACGACGAGGAGGCGAATGTCGTGCTCGTCGACGAGGACATCGTCGCGGTCCTCGATCGGCACCTCGACGACGATCTGACCAAGTCGATCGAGCTCGACCCATCGCGTTGGGCCGATCGTGGTCTCCCGCAGAAGGTGGCCGAACGGGTCACCAACGTCGTCGAGAAATGGCTCTGAAATCCAGCGGCGACCGCTCGGCACGGCCATCGAAGGGTGCCGAAGGTCGCACCCGGATCGGGTTTTCTGGTTGCTGTAGGCGGGTAGACCAACGGTATGACCAACACACTCGAACGCACCATCACGACCGTGAACGACGCCGTCACCGACCGGCTCGACTCGTTGGAGGAGCAGCTCCCCGCGATCCCGTCCAAGGCACTCGCAGCCGCACGTTCGTCGGCGCGAGCCGTCAACAGCGTCGTCGAGAACACGGCGTGCTCGATCCGCTCCCGCGTGACCACGGTCGGCGACGACGCGTCGGCCGCCGTCGCGACCTCGACGGGTCAGGCCCGTGCGGCCGCCGAGAAGACCTCTGCGACGATCTCGGGTGGTGTCAAGCAGACCACCGGCCAGGCTCGCGCCGCCGCCGAGAAGACCACCTCCACCGTCAAGCAGGGCGTGGCCCAGACGACGGGTCAGGCTCGCGCTGCTGCCGAGAAGACCACCGCTGCGGTGAAGCAGGGTGTGGCCGAGACCACCGGTCAGGCCCGGACGAACGCCGAGCGTGTCGTCGGCTCCGTCAAGAAGGGCGTCGCGGAGACGACCGGCCAGATCGAGGCCCAGGCCGAGCGCGTCGCCGACTCCGCAGCGCACGAGGTCGAGGGTGCCCTCGACGACGCGAAGGTCGCCACCGAGCCGGATGACCTCGCGAAGATGAGCAAGGCCGACCTCTACGAGCTCGCCCAGGATCGCGACATCGATGGACGCAGTGGGATGACCAAGGCTGAGCTCATCGGAGCGCTCCAGAAGTCATGAGCCGCACCGCCGCTGACGGCATCGTGGTCGTCGGCGGCGGGTACGCAGGAGTCCACGCCGCCCGTTCGATCATCCGAGCGGGTCGGCGCGCGTTCATCGTCGACCCCACGGGGCAACACGACTACGTGACTCGACTCGCGGCGGTCGCAGGCGGGACCGCGCCGACCGTGGACGCGTCGTCACCGCTCACCGACTTCAGCGACGACGTGATCGTCGCGTCGATGGTCGCCGTCGACGATGGTGTCGTCACCCTCGACGACGGACGAGAACTGACCGCCGACGCGGTCGTCGTCACTGCCGGAGCGGTTCCGTCGACGCCACCGATCCCCGGGATCGAACTCGCGGCGCCGTTGCGAACTGCCGACGATGCCTTGGCGCTCCGCGAACGCGTCGATATCGCCACCTCGGTCGTGATCATCGGGGGCGGAGCAACCGGCGTCCAGTTGGCGGGAGCAATCGCTTCTCGGCACCGTCACACGCGGGTCTCGTTGATCGAAGCCGACACCTCGCTGCTGGCTGCGATGCGTCCCGAGACCGGACGGGACGCGGCGCGCATCCTGCTCGGTCGGGGCGTCGATGTACGCCTCGGTTCGGGTGTCGAGCGGATCGAGGACGGCGCCGTCGTCGTCGACGGTGAGTCGATCGACGGACTGGTGGTGTGGGCGGCCGGGTTCTCACCGCGAGCAGCGAAGCTCGGCTGTCCGACCACGGCAACCGGTCGAATCGATGTCGACGAGACATTGCTGGTCCGTGGAACCGAGCGGACGTTCGCCGCCGGCGACATCGCAGGGCACGTCGACGCCGACGGATCCGAGTTCGCGATGTCCGCCCAGGTGGCGGTCCAGGCCGGAGCGGCCGCGGGCGACAATGCCGTGCGGGTCGCGAACGGTGAAACTCCCGACCCGGTCACGCTGGACCATCGCGGCTGGGTGTTGGACCTCGGCGGCTGCCGTGGTCTGGCGGAGGTCGGACCGCTGACGTTCAGCGCACCGTTCCTCGACGTGGTGCCACCCCTGTTGCACTGGGGGATCGACGTCAAGCACCTGCTCGACAGTCGGGGTTTCGAGGGTCTCCTCGACCGTCCCCGCTGATCGGGGTCGGACAACCGGTGCCAGGCACCGGTTGTCCGTCAGTCCTGTTCGACCTCGGGTTGCTCGCGTTCGTCGCGTGACGCGACGTCGTCCCGGGCGATCCGTCCGTCGCCGATGATCGAGGGATCCTCGACTCCCAGCGGCTCGTCCGCCGGATAGTCGTCGGCCGGTCGTCGATCGTCCCCCACCTGTTCTCCGAGGACACTGGGGTCGAGGGATTCGGCATGTGAATCGGTCATGTGCGGAGCCGTACCGCGTCGGGACCTCTCCGAAACGTCGGACGCGCTACTCCCGCCCGAGCTCGGCCGAACCGGCTGCATCGTGGTCGACATCCTGATCGTCCTCGAGTTCGACGGTCACGTCGACCAGTGAACCGGTGAACGCGAACGGGCCGACGTGGCGACCCGAACCGTCGTAGTCCCCAACCGTGGTGCCCCGGTCGAGGCCGATGTCGAGCCCCGACCACGAGATCATCAGCCAGAAGATCTGATCGGTCTCCATCCGTCCGACCTCGGCACCATCGACGAGCAGCGTCCCGACGCCGTGCGGAAATGGTCCGTCGCCCGGGCTGCGTTGCATCCTGAACACCAACTCGGTCGCACCATCGGCGATCGGCGCGGTCGACGAGACGACCTGGTGGGATCCACCGATGTTGAGGTCGTGGACGAGGTGTCCGTCGCGGATGAACAGCGAATAGCCGCACGTCGCGTCGCCGTGACTGAGCAGCACACCCTCGACACCCGACTCGTACGGGTCGATCCGGGCGGTGATCGTGTAGCTCCGGCTGCGCAGGTCCGGGGCGACGTCGGAGGGGAGGTGTCCCATCCCGGCTCCGAAGACATACCGCCGTCGGGCCCCGTGGAACCGCTCGGCGTTCTCGGCGAAGCGCTCACCGAATCGGTCGTCGAGTGGGAGGACCAGGTTGGCGCGGGCCTCGCTCCACCACAGTTCGACCAGTTCGGCGAGTCGGTCGGGGTCGGACGTGGCGAGGTCGTTGCACTCGTTGAAGTCCGTCGTGAGGTCGAAGAGTTCCCAGCGGTCGTCGTCGAACGGCTGACCGGTGGGATGCCAGGCGACGGCCTTCCAGCCGTCGTGCCAGATTCCGCGATGGCCGAACATCTCGAAGTATTGGGTCGATTTGCCGGTCGCAGCGCCGGGGTCTGCGAGCGCACCGGCGAAACTGACGCCGGTCATCTCGGTCGCGAGGGGCGGAGGGTCGATTCCGACGAGCTCGAGGATCGTCGGAGCGAGGTCGGACGCATGACAGAACTGGTGACGGAGCTCGCCGGCCGCCGTCGCGACGGTGTCCGGGGTGCGGATGATCAACGGATCACGGATGCCGCCTCCGTGCGTGTTCTGCTTGTACATCCGCAGCGGGGTGTTGGCTGCCATCGCCCAGCCGTGGGGGAAGTTGGAATGGGTGTCCGGTCCGCCGATGTCGTCGAGCCGGGCGAGCTTCTCATCGACCGGTTCGGGAACCATGTTGAACGGTGCCATCGCGTTGACGAAACCGAGCGGGCCGCCCTCCTGGCTGGCCCCGTTGTCCGAGAGCACCATCACGATCGTGTCGTCGAGCTGACCGGTGCGTTCGAGCGCGCCGATGACCCGCCCCAGATGTTGATCGAAGTGGTGGAGCATCGCGGCGTACGCCCCGGCGAGACGACTGAAGAGGCGGTGTTCGTCGGAGGAGTGATCGTCCCATGCCTTCACCCCGATGTTGCGTGGCGGCAGCTCGGTGCCCGCCGGGACGATCCCGAGTTCGATCTGGCGAGCCAGCCGGCGCTCGCGCTCCACGTCCCAGCCATGCTCGAACGTGGTGGTGTAGTGATCGATCAGCTCACGCGGCGCTTGGTGCGGGGCGTGGCATGCTCCCGGCGCGAGGTGCAGATACCACGGCGCTCCAGGCGTCGTGGCGTGGTGGTCGGTGATGTTGCGGATCGCTTCGTCGGCGAGATCGGCCGTGAGGTGATACCCCGTCGAATGGTCACCCGGCGCCGTGATGTGGGTGTTGTCGCGCACGAGTTCGGGGGAGTACTGGTCGGTCTCGGCATCGAGGAACCCGTAGAAGCGATCGAAGCCACGTCCGAGCGGCCACCCGTCGAATGGCCCGGTCGGTCCGGTCTCGGTCGTGCGCGTGGCGTGCCACTTGCCGATCATGTAGTTGCGGTATCCGTGCGGTGCCAGCATCTCGGGCAGCGTGGGCGTCTCGTCGCTGATCTTGCCGCGGTAGCCGGGGAAGCCGCTGTCGAAGTTCGCGAGGCACCCCATCCCGACCGCGTGGTGGTTGCGCCCGGTGAGCAGCGATGCCCGCGTCGTCGAGCACATCGCGGTGGTGTGGAAACCGGTTGCCCGGATGCCCTCGGCGGCGATGCGATCGATCGTCGGCGTCGCGATCGACGACCCGTAGCAACCGAAGTCCGCGTACCCGACGTCGTCGAGCAGCACGAGCAACACATTGCGTCGACGATCGGTGGCACCGACCGATTCGGTCGGCCACCACGGCGTCGAGTCGGCGACCGTCGTGCCGATCGTTCCGCCGAAGGATGGTTCGTTGTCGCCGCCGCTCATCCTTCGAACGTAGCCAGTGCGATAGACCTTGCAGTGCTCGCCACCGATCCGAGGAGCACTCATGACGACCGAATTCGACCAGCTCGATGTCCGCCGACTGTCCGGTTCGCTCGGCGCGGAGATCCGGGGCCTGTCGGTCGCCGAGGCATCGCCCGCCGATGCCGACACGATCCTCGGCCTCCTGCTGGAGCATCAGGTCCTGTTCTTCCCCGGCCAGGCTCCGACACCGGATGAGCATCTCGCGTTCGGTCGGCTGTTCGGTGATCTGGAGTCCCACCCGAACCTCGACCTCGAGCGTGAGCGCCCGGAATTCTTCGAGTTGCGAGCGACGGACGGCGCGGGCGGAGTTGCGGACGAATGGCACAGCGACATCACCTTCGAAGCGCACCCGTCGAAGTTCGCGATCCTGCACATGAAGACGTGCCCCGATGTGGGTGGAGACACCCTCTGGTCGAATGCGTACAAGGCGTACGACGAACTGTCGGCGCCGATGCGGGCGATGTGCGACGGACTCTCCGCGCTGCACGACGCGAGTCCACACCTCGTGCCCGACAAGATGCACATCCACCCGGTCGTGCGCGTGCACCCGGACACCGGCAAGCGGTCGCTGTTCGTCAACGAGCACTTCACCCGTCGCATCGTCGAACTCAGCGATGCCGAGTCGAACATGTTGCTGACGTATCTGAGCCAGTGGGTGCATCAGCCGCGCTTCACCGTCCGCTACCGGTGGACCGCGGGGACGGTCGCGATGTGGGACAACCGGTGCACGCAGCATCACGTCCTGAACGATTTCGAGGGTGAGCGGGTGATCCAGCGGGTCACCGTGATGGGCGACGACCCCGAATCCGCCCAGGAATCACCGTGGGAGCCGTACGGTTCGAAGACGGCGTCGTTCTGGCGTGACACGAAGATGCGCGAGCAACTCCGTCGCCAACGCTGAAAGGCGCGAGACTCGCCCGATGGCTGAGCTGTACGACGTGATGAGCACCCTGCGAGCGGTGCGCAAGCTGCGCCCCGATCCGATCCCGGCGGAGGTCCTCGAGCGTGTGCTGCAGGCCGCATGCTGGGCACCGACCGGCGGCAACACGCAGCCGTGGCGCGTGGTCGTGGTCACCGGGACCGAGACCAAGCAGGCGCTCCAGGAGATCTACGAACCGGAGTGGGAGCGCTATTCCAGCGGCTTCATGAAGATGATGTCCGGCCTTCCCGCGGACGAACTCGCCAAGTGGGAGCGCATCGTCGCTGCGGGTGATCACCTGGCGCAGAACCTCCGGCATGCGCCGGCGATCCTGATGTTCTGTGCCAACCCGGCGATGATGGCGATCACCGACGCCAAGCTCGATCGGGTGAGCATGGTCGGCGGCGGGTCGGTCTACCCGGCGGTCCAGAACGCGATGCTCGCCTGTGTCCAGGAGGGCCTCGGGTGCACGCTCACGACGCTGCACTGCCTGCAGGAGGACCGAGTGCGCGACGTGCTCGGCGTGCCCGACGGGTGGGCGACGGTCGGAATGGTGCCGATCGGCTATCCGGTCGGCAAGGGACACGGGCCGATCACCCGTCAGCCGCCGTCGGCACTCGCCTTCCGCGACCACTTCGACACCCCCTGGCCCTGATGCGCGTCGGTGCCAGGCACCACGCGCATTCTCCTGGGTCAGGGTGTTCGGGAGGAGGTGACCATGAGGCCGCCGATCAGCCCGAACGCGGTGACGACGCCTCCGAATGCGAAGACGAGCGCGAAGTCGTCGGGCTGACGGCCGTCGCCGAGCACGACGAACATCGTCTGGATCCCCGTCAACATCCCGATGTTCATCATCGTCGTACCCATCGCGTTCGCGATTCCCAAGTCGCCGTCGTCGACCGCGTTCGCGATCACGGTCGCGTACGAGGGTGACGCGAGGCCCATCGCCAGACCCGACAGCACGAGCCCGATCAGGATCATCGGCAGGCTGATCCAGTGGGCGGCGAGCACCCACGCGGCCATCGACAGGATCATGAGGACCGAGCCGCTGATGATCATCGATCGCTCACCCAGGGTCGTGGCGAGGTGTCCTCCGATCGGTGACGACACGCTGTAGACCAGCGGTCGGGCGAGCAGGACCAGCGCGATCGCACCGACCCCGTAGCCGAAGAGGTCGTCGAGGAGCAGGGGAGCGATGAGGAACGCACCCATGTAGGCGAATTGGCTCAGCGGTTGAGCGATCAGCGGACCGGTGAAGTTCGGGCGGCGGAAGTAGTCGAGTCGCAGCATCGGGACCGGAGTTCGCCGTTCGATCGTGATGAACGTGGCGAGACCGAGGACCGTGAGGGCAATCAGACCCAGGGCGAGCGGATCGTCGAATCCCGCCGCCGAGCCGCGCTCGAGGAAGAGCAGGAACCCCAACGTCGCCAGACCGAGGAACGCCGCACCCCACCAGTCGATCGGCACGCGTTCGCCGGGTACCGACGGTCGGATCACCTTCCAGGCGGCGATGAACCCTCCGAACGAGATCGGCGCCAGGACCGCGAACACCACCCGCCAACCGAACGCCTCGATCAGCGGACCGCCGACGATCAGGCCGAGTACCGGAGCACCGGTCATCGCCATCTGGAACCAGCCCATCGCCTCGGACCGTCGCTCGGGCGGGTAGGCCGCCATGATCAGCGCCATCGCGTTCGGCATCGTGGCCGCGATCCCGAGTCCGACGATCATCCGGGCGCCGACGAACGTTTCGGCTGTCGGAGCGATCCCGCACAGGATCGTGCCGAGACTGAGCACGGCAGATCCGGAGAGGAAGACCCGGCGATGGCCGTGGATGTCACCGAGGCGGCCGAGGATCGGGGTCCCGACCGCCATCATCAGGAACAACCCGGTGACGGCCCAGCTCAGGAACGACTCGGTCGAGTCGAGATCGTCGGCCATCGTGGGAAGCGACGCCGAAACGATCGTCATCGACGAGGAGAACACGATCAGCCCGGCGATGACCGTGATCAGGAGTCGGCGCGCGTAGCCGCCGTCCAGGCCCTCGACGTCACCGTCGATCGCGTTCGTCGTCGGGACGGTCATCTGATCCGACGCTACGCAATCGGGTCCATGCGGTCGGATTCGTACGAGATCAGACCGCACCGACTGCCGATCGGGGTGGCGACCCGGACGAGTACGATCGGGTCGGTTCGGGAGGACGTCGGGCCACGTGCCGCGTGCCCCCGTGACCGCACGACTGCGACCGCCTGATGACCGACACCCGACTCGCCTCCACCGTCGCCTCGAGCAGCGCCGGAACCGTCGAGCGGATTCCGTATCAGCCCGCACTCGACGGCGTGCGCGCGATCGCAGTGATCGCCGTGGTCGCGTTCCACTCGGGGGCGCGATGGGCGTCGGGTGGCTATCTCGGCGTCTCGGTCTTCTTCACGTTGTCCGGCTACCTCATCACCACGGTTCTCCTCGCGGAGCATGCCTCGACCGGACGGATCGCGCTCGGGACCTTCGTCGGCCGTCGCCTGCGACGTCTCGCTCCGGCGAGCCTGCTGACCCTTGGTGCATTGACGGTTCTGGCGATCGCGGGGATCGGAACGGCGGCTGCCGACAGTGCGCGACACCTGCGGTGGGCGGCAGCGCATCTGGCCAACTGGGATCAGCTCACCGCGGGCTCGACGTATGCCGATGCGGTCAGTGGTGCGGCCGAGCGCTCCCCGGTGTTGCACTTCTGGTCGCTCGCGATCGAGGAGCAGTTCTACCTCGTCTGGCCGATCGTGATGATCGTCGGTCTCGCGCTCCTGCGTCGATTCGATCGCGGACATTTCGTCGTCGTTCCGGCGGTCGCGCTCATCGCATCCTGGGTGTTCGTGGCGTTCCTCGCGAACGGTGGCGAAGCCGAGCGAATCTACCTGCACAGCGGATCGCGGGCAGCGGAGGTCCTGACCGGATGCCTGTTGGCAGTGGTCCTGCGCCACCGTCCATCGATCACCCCGAACCGTTTCCCGCTCGCCCCTGTCTGTGGGCTGGCGATCGTCGCGGCGATCGTGTTGACGGGTTCGTCGAGCAGTGCCTGGCCGTATCGGGGTGGTCTTCCGATCTTCGCCCTGCTGAGTGCCGGGCTGATCGTCGGCCTCGGTCGCCCCTCGCGCTTCTCGGGTGTGGTGGGCAGCGGTCCGCTGGTCTGGATCGGTCGGCGCAGTTACGGCATCTACCTGTACCACTGGCCGATCTTCGTCCTCGTACCGCTGGTCGGCGCAGGCATTGCCGCGCACGCGCTCCGTCTCGTCGCGGTGGTCGCGGTGGCGGCCGTCTCGTATCGCTGGATCGAGCAACCGATTCGGACGCGCGCGACCGGCACGGCACAGACCGTCGCCCTCGCCGTCGGCGGCGCCGTGGTGGTGATCGGGGCCACATTCCTCATCGACGGCGGGGACGCGTCGATCACGACTCGAGATGAGATCGACGCCGACGTCCGCTCCGCCGTCGAGATCAGCGGCGATGTCGATCCCGCGCCCGTGGACACGGCGCCGGTGGACACGGCTGCCGCCGTGGGAGCTGAGCAGTTGACCGGAACAGAGCCGTCGGTTACGACCGAGCTGCAGCCTGTTGCAGCCGACCCGTTCCGGATCGTCGTGGTCGGCGATTCCACGGCCGTGGCGATGAGCGCAGGCCTCGTCGACTGGGCCGAGTCGACGGATGGCGAGGTGCAAGTCGGGATCGCCGCGTATGGCGCCTGCGGTCTCGTCCGCGGTGGCGAATACACCGATCCGACATTCAATGCGGCGCTCTCGATGCTGTGCCCGGCGGCGCTGGATCGCGAACTCCCCGACATCCTCGAGACGGCGCCGATCGATCTCGTCGTCGTGATGGTCTCGCTCGCCGACACGTGGGAACGCTCGTGGGACGAGGGTGCGACCTGGACGACGCCGACCGATCCGGGCCATGCCGCTCGACTTCGGGACGACTACGAAGCATTCGTCGACGAGGTGACCGCACGGGGAGCGCGCCAGGTCGTGTTCGTGCGTCCACCCGTGGCCTATGTGACCGAGGAACTGGATGAACCGCGGTCGGAGTGGACGAGCGGATCGCAGCAGATCGTCGAGGACACCGTCGCCGCGATCGTGGCCGAGCACGACGAGGTGGTGGTGCTCGACATGCGCGAGTACTTCGAGGAGTCGGGATTCGACGCCGACCACACGGAGCGTCCCGACGGCATCCACCTCTCAGCCGACGGTTCGGCCGACCTCGCCGAATCGTGGCTCGGTCCCGCGCTGCTCGACCTGCAGAATCCCTGATCCGATCGCGGGTCAGTCGCCTGCGACGGATGTGGGGTGCGGAGGCTCGGGGTGAGATTCGGGATGCTCGGTCGGCTCGAGTTCGCCTTCGACCGGAATGTGGGCCATGGTGCCGGCGCGAGGCGGTGTGGTCGGCCGCGGGAGAAGCGAACGGGTGACGATCGCTGCCGTGAAGACCACCGCCGCACCGACCAGTGCGGCGATGCCGAGCCCGTCGACGAATGCCTGGCGCGCCGACGCGGCGAGGGCTTCGCCGTCGGATCCACCGATCTGGGCACCGGCCGCGAGCGCGCCCGAGAGTCCGCTGTCGGCGAGCCCGCGCAGCTGATCGGGGAGTCCACCGACCGCGTCGGCGACGCCCGATCCGTACTGGGAGGTGACGATCGACCCGAGAACGGCCACGCCGAGTGCGCCGCCGAGTTCGCGGGTGGTGTCGTTCATCGCCGACCCGACCCCGGCTCGCCCGAGAGGAACCGACGTCATGATGAGGGTGGTGAGTGGCGTCATCGTGATCGCCATGCCGGTCGCCAGCGGCACCATCGCGTAGTACACGTTGGCGAGCGGGCTGTCGACTCCGAGGAACGAGAGCATCGACAGTCCGAAGGCGACGAACGTGAGGCCCACGGGCACGACCCACCGGGCTCCGAAGCGGTCGACGACCTTCGGGATCCGCGGCGCGATCATCATGATGATGAACGCCACCGGGAGTTGCAGCAGTCCCGATTCGAGCGGGCTGTAGTCGAGCACGAGTTGCAGGTACTGGGCGAGCAGGAAGAAGGTGCCGAACATCGCGAAGAACGTGAGTGTCATGCCGGCCGACGCCACGCTGAACCGTCGATCGCGGAAGAGCTGGAGATCGAGCATCGGCGATGCGGTGGTCGATTCTCGCCAGATGAAAGCGACGACCGCGACCGCTGCGACCGCGAACGTCGTCAGCGTCTCGGGTGATGTCCATCCGTTGTGCGGGGCCTCGATGATGCCGTAGACGAGGCTGGTCAGGGCGACGATCGACAGAACGGCGCCGGGGATGTCGATCGGATGGTCGTCGGGGTCCTTCGACTTCGGCACCAGGATCGCTCCGGCGACGAGCGCGACGAGGATGAACGGCACGTTGACGAGGAACACCGAACCCCACCAGAAGTGCTCGAGCAGCCATCCCGAAGCGATTGGTCCGATGGCGGCACCACCGCCCGAGATCCCGGCCCAGATCCCGATCGCCTTCGGGCGCTCGTTGGCGGGGAACACGTTCGTGAGGATCGACAGCGTGGACGGCATGATGAACGCCGCAGCGACCCCCATCACGGCGCGAGCGATGATGACCATCGATGCGGTGTCGGCGAAGGCCGCCACCATGGCACCGACGAGGAAGAGGACGAGCCCGGCCTGCAACGTGCCCTTCCGGCCGAACCGGTCACCGATCGTTCCCGCGGTGAACAGCAGCCCGGCGAAGATCAGTGAATACGAGTCGACCATCCACTGCAGCGACGTGGTCGAGGCATCGAGCTCGCGGGCCAGGGTCGGGAGCGCCGTGTTGAGGCTGGTGTTGCCGATGATCACGATCATCAGGCTCATGCAGAGCACGGCGAGGATCATCCAGCGCCGCGCGAACACGGCGGGATCGATCTTCGGCTCGGCTGCTTCGCTCGTGTGTGGCGCGACGTTGTCCACGATTCCTCCGGTGGTGTTGCAGGGAGCGATCCAGCCGTTTCAATTCCGCTCCATTTGTGTCTCGGAACTCTACGCTGCGCGCCGCGCACGAATCCGCTCGGAATCGCGGCGCACCGGTGATATCAGGCACAGGCAGGTGCTTCGTGCTGACGATCCGTGTGCCGATATCGCTACAGTTTGGTCCCATGGCTCGACCCCGCAGCGAAGAGGCGCGCCGCCGAATCGTCGAGGCAACCGTCGAGGCGTTGCTGGCTGTCGGGGTGGAGGGGACGACGATCGAGGAGGTCGCCGATCGCTCCGGCGTCGCCCGATCGACGATCTACCGGCACTTCGGTGCCCGAGAGAAGCTGATCGTCGAAGCGGTTCGCTCGTGCCTCGTCGAGCATCCGACCCCGGACTCGGGGTCGCTCGACGTCGATCTGCACGAACTGATCGGTCGCTTCGATCACGAAGAGAACCGGGCGGGAAACGAACTGCTTCCGCTGCTCCTCGACGAACGCCGGCGCGATGGTGCGATGGCGGCGGCCGCTCAGGGGTTGCTCGAGGAACGCCGGCGGCCGATCCGCACCGTGCTCAAGCTCGCGCAGTTGCGCGGTGAGATCGATCCCGACCTCGACCTCGAGATCGCGCTCGCGATGGTGCTCGGGCCGCTGACGTACCGCCGAATGGTCCAGGACGAGGCGATCACGGACGAATTCATCTCGACGGCTCTTCCGGGAGCGATCGCCGCCCTCCGCTCGACCGCTCGCGATCGGGTCGGCTGAGTCGTTAGGCGGGGTTTACAATCCGACTTCGCGTCACTACACTTCAACTATGACACTCCCGGAAGAAGTGGGCAATGGTCGTCTGCCATTGTGAACTCGTCAACGATCGGACGATCAACGAGATCGCGTCCGGAGCGGTGACGACCGTGGAGGAAGTCACCGCGCGCTGCGGCGCCGGTGGTCGATGCGGTGGGTGTCACGAGTCGATCGAGCGCCTTCTCGCTGCGAGCGAGACACGGGTGCGCGTCGCCGTTTGACGACGCGATAGGTTCGCAGGATGCAAGGCTCCGCGACGATCATCGAGTTCCTCAACGAGGCATTGACCGCCGAACTCACGGCCATCAATCAGTATTTCGCCCACTCGAAGCTCTGCGAGAACTGGGGCTGGAAGCGTCTCGCGGAGAAGTATCGCGAAGAGTCCTTCGAGGAAATGCGCGACGCCGAGCACCTCATCGATCGCATCATCCTGCTCGACGGCATGCCGAACATGCAGCGGATCGGTGGCGTCCGGATCGGTGAGACGGTGCGCGAACAGCTCGAGGTCGACCGCGAACTCGAGGTGGACGCGATCGCCCGCTACCGACGTGGGGTCGTGCTCGCGTTGGACGAAGGCGACCCGGGCACGCGTGATCTGCTCGAACGGCTGGTGTTGAGCGAAGAGGAACACCTCGACTGGATCGACACGCAGCTGACGATGATCGACGACATCGGCATCGAGCTGTACACCCAAGCCCAGATCGGCTGACCCGGCCCCGCGGTCAGGGCGTGGCCGAGCGCGCTGCGTAGTATCGGTCGAGCTTCCCCCGCAGGTATGTGCCGGCCGACACCGGCTCGAAATCCTGCGCTGCCGCCGAGTCGAGCCCGGGCAGCGGGCTGATCAGCGCATCGGCGTTCGGGCTGTGGAAGTAGGCGATGCTGGTTCGTGCGGGGTAGGGCGGCTGACCGGGCGGCGGCACGACGCGATGCCAGGTGGAGCGCCAGTGGCCACCGCTCCAGTGCGCCAACATGTCGCCGGTGTTGACGTGGAACGCTCCCGGAACGGGGTCGACGTGGACCCATTCGCCGGCGTCATCGTGGAGTTGCAGCCCGGGAACACCGTCGGTCGCGAGCAGCGTGATCGTGCCGTAGTCCGTGTGGGCACCGCCACGGAACTGATCGGGCGACGGCTCGCGATCGAGCGCCGGATACCGGTTGACCGTCACCGACGACATCGGGCGATCGATCATCGGCGCGAAGTACGCACGATCGAGTCCGAGGGCCTCGGACATCGACGCGAGGATGCGCTCGGCGAGCGACTGCATCGTCGTCATGTACGCCGACCACAGTTCGGGGAGCCCGGCCGGCGCAACCGGCCAGAGACTCGGTGTGAAGAACTCGGCCGCGGAACGGTGGTACGGCGTGTCGGGAATCGGGTGGAGTCCGGCGTTGAACGTCTCGACGAGATCCGGTGCGGTGGTCACGTCGTGCGCATTGGCCTGCGCGGTGTCGCCGACCTGTGAGAA
Organism: Ilumatobacter sp.; assembly: GCF_049588435.1. Classification (GTDB taxonomy): domain Bacteria; phylum Actinomycetota; class Acidimicrobiia; order Acidimicrobiales; family Ilumatobacteraceae; genus Ilumatobacter_A. Next base: position 4,263 of record NZ_JBAVYV010000522.1, on the reverse strand, counting down.
CCCGCGCGGGCTGGTCGGATCGGTCGGAGCCACGCGCCGCTTCTCCTCCAGCGGCAACGCGAAGAACTCCTCCATCGTCGAGAACATCCGCGCCGTCAGGTCGGCATCGACCCCGTGACCGGTCACGGCCATGAACCCGACGGTGTGCAGCGCCTCGTCGATCTCGTGGGCCAGGCGCGTCCGACCGGCTTCGGTGGCGTCGAACGACATGTCGATGACGGGCACGCTGATCGTCATCCGTACACCGCCTCGACCTTGTTCCGCAGGTATTCGCCGGCCGTGACCGGATCGTGGCGGGGAGGATTCGATTCCGACGAGCAGTTGGGGAGACACTCGATCACCGCCGACCAGTTCGGGTGGTGGAAGAACGGAATCGAGACCCGCTCGATCGAGCGCATCTCGGCCGGCGGTACCCGCACGCGATGCTTCGTCGAGTTCCACTCGTCGTTGGTCCAACGTGCCATCAGATCGCCGATGTTGACGACGTACGTGCCGGCGATCACCGGCACGTCGATCCAGCCGCCGGTGCGGCGGTCCACGACCTCGAGGCCACCGACGCCGTCCTGGAACAGGATCGTCAGGCTGCCCCAATCACTGTGGGGACCCTTGCGGTACTGATCGGGCAGCGGTTCCCTGTCGATCGCCGAGTAGTAGTTCGCGGTCAGGTTGGTGATGTGCTCGTCGATGGTCGCGTCGAAGTGGTGCTCGTCGAGACCGAGCCCGAGCGCGAACAGCCGCATCAGGTCGGCGGCCATCGCCTCCATCGCGGAGTAGTACTCCAACCACGTGTCGCGCAATCCGCGCGGTCGATCGGGCCACACGTTCCGAGTGCCCCACACGTCGAGCGCGTCGCCGAGCCCGGCACCCGCCGCCACACCCGGTTCGCCGAGGCGGCTCATCGTGAACAGTTCGCACAGATCGGCCGCGGTCGCGACCTCCTCGCCGGCGGACACGTAGCTCGGCGTGCGGACGAAGCCGCGCAGGCCCGGCAGGCGTGGATCGCCGACGAAGGAGTCCTTCCACTCGCCGGGTTGCTCGAACAGTTCCAGGGTCACGGCGTGCATCCGGTCGATCAGATCCGGGTCGATGCCGTGACCGGCGACGACGAGGAAGCCCGACTCGCGGCACACCGCGTCGATTCTGTCGGCCACGTCCCGACGCGCGATCGGATCGCCCCGTCGAGCGTCGGTCAGATCGATGATCGGGATGTAGTCGTCGGATGTCATGAGGCCGGCGCCATCGTGGAATCGAGGGCCGTCTCCCGGCTCGATCGATGCGCGACGAGCTCGGCGAGGATCCGTCGGTAGGCGACACTCAGGCGGTCGGAGCGAACGCTGACCTCGTCACGCAGTTCGGTATTGACCGCCATGTCGTCGTACGCCTCGAGCACGACCAGATCCTCGTCGAGCACCCGGTCCTCGAAGTCGAGCAGCGCGGGGAGTTGAGCGGCGGGATCGGTGAGATCGTTGCGCGACATCAGTTTGAACACGCGGGTCGAGTCGTTGTTGGTCGGCGAGCAGGCGAAGAGGAAGCTGACCGTCTTGTCGGTCATCGGGTGGTAGAGCCGCACGACCGCGGTGGTCGGACCGGCGATCTCCTTGTACAGCCGCTGCGGTTGGACGAGCGGATGTTCACCGGTCTCGACGAGTGGATCGTCGAAGTTCTTGTACTGCACCTCGAAGGTGGTGTGGGCCGACCAGCCGTCACGGACGATCTCGCTCGGTGGGAGGTAGCCGCCGTCGTCCACGCCGAACGTCCCGGCGTGGACGGTGCGCAGATGGGTCGCGTCGAGGAAGTTGTCGATCAGTTGTCCGACGCTCGCCGGTGTCTCGCGTGGTTCGTTGCGGGCGTTGTCGAACGAGTCGTCGTCCCACTCGTCGAAGGCGGGGAGGTCGAACAGCGGCGTCTCGGGGCTGATCCACACGAGCCCGTACGCCTCGGCGACCCCGCCGGCGCGTCGAGCGGCCGCCCGCGATGGGATCGTCGCGTCGGGACCGAGCGACGGAATCTCGGTGCAGGCGCCATCGGCATCGAACATCCAGCCGTGGTAGGCGCATTGGAGCTGCGTCCCGCAGATCGTGCCGATGCTCAGCGGTGCGTTGCGGTGGGGGCAACGGTCGTGGAAGGCCACGACGTCACCGTCGAGACGCGCCAACATCCACGGCTCGCCGAGGAGTTCGACCCGGACCGGTTCATCGCCGAGCTCGTCGGACGTGAGCACCGCGTGCCACGACGCGCCCAGCGCCGGAGTCTCGTTGTCGACGCGGTTGCACGGTTCGCTCGTCACGTTCAATCGAGTGGCCACGGCCCGAGCGTAGGACGCCGTGGAGGCGCCGCGATATCTGCTGTGTATCAGCAGTGTGAACTCTGCGTTCCGCTGGGTGTTCCCCCTTCCCACGCGATATCGCCGCAAGTATCTTGCGCCGCAATGCATGTCGCACCGATCGATCTCCGTCCGTTCCGCGAAGGTGACGACGTCGACCGTCGGGCGGTCGCCGCATTGTTCGACACCGCCGGTCGGGGGTCCGGGTTCGTGGCGGTCACCGGGCACGGCATCGATCCGGAACTGCTCGACGAGATGATGTCGGTGACCACCGCGTTCTTCGACGCACCGCCCGAGGAGAAGATGCGGTACTACGTCGAGGACCGCGTCGCGAACCGGGGCTACGCGCCCGAGGGCACCGAGGCGTTGGCGTACTCGCTCGGCGAGGCGGACCTGCCACCCGACCTCTTCGAGGCGTTCAACGTGGGGCGAGAACTGAACGAGGCGCAGCTGGCCGATCCGTACTTCGCGACGTACCGCGATCGGTACTTCGCACCGAACGTCTGGCCGACCCCGGAGATGCGGTCGACGTGGCTCGAGTACTGGGCCGCCGTGGAGCAGGTCGCATCGGACATCATGGCGGTGGCCGCGATCGCGCTCGGTCTCAACGAGGATCATTTCGTCCCGTCGTTGGACAAGTCGATCAGCGTGATGCGCGCCAACAACTATCAGCGGCGCCCGTCGGCCCCGGCGCCCGAGGCGGGACAGATGCGGATGGGAGCACATACCGATTACGGCAGCATCACCGTGCTGCTCGCCGACTCCGTTCCGGGACTCCAGATCCGCGATGACGACGGAGCGTGGCAGGACGTGCTTCCGCCCGACGGCGGGTTCCTCGTCAACCTCGGCGATCTCCTCGCCGAGTGGACCAACGATCGCTGGCGGTCGACGCTGCATCGAGTCGTCCCGCCGGCGGGGACATCGGTGGATCCGGTGCGGCGTCGCTCGATCGCCTGGTTCCAGCAACCCAACTGGGACGCGGAGATCGCATGCCTGCCCACGTGCTGTGACGAGTCGAACCCACCCCGGTACGGCAAGGTGACCTCCGGTGATCACCTGTTGGCCAAGCTGATGGGTCCGCGGTTGTTGCAGCCGTCGGAGAAGTCGTCCGCCTACCTGGCCACCGATTGATGAGCGACGCGATCGGCAGGAACATCGCCCACGCGGTTCGGACCCAGCGACTCGCCGCCGGTCTGACGATGCGTGAGCTCGCGACCCGTGCCGGGATGTCACAGCCGTTCCTGTCGAATCTCGAGAACTCACGGGCGATGCCGTCGATCGCGACGCTCTACAAGATCGCGAGTGCGCTCGACGTGAGCCCCCGTGACTTCCTGCCGCCCGACCACGAACGGGTGGTCGTCGTGCGCAATGGCGAGGGTGCACTCGGCTCCGTGGACGACACGGAAGGCTCCGCGACGGCCCGACTGGCGATCGGCGCGCCGGGCCGGATGATCGAAGCCCACACCTATGTCGTGGAGCCGGGAGCCGACCTGGGGGACTGGTTCGAACACGAGGGCGAGGAGCTGTTCACGGTGACCGCAGGAGAGGTGGCGATCGAGTTCGTCGACGGGCAGCGCTACGAGCTGACGGCCGGCGATCTCGTCTGGCACGAGTCGACGCTCGCGCACCGATGGATCGCTTCGGGCACCGAGGTCGCACATCTGCTGGTCGTCGAAGCCCGCCCCGTGCCGACCGATGCGGCCGGTCACGGGGCCTGAGATCAGGTGGTTGCGATCGCTCCTGGATATCTCCCCGCCCGTTCACGGCTGCGAAACGCGGCGGAAATCTGGCGTCCGTAGCGTGCCCGCTCGATGCTGATATCTACGACGAATCATCCCTTGCGTTCCCGACGCCTCCCGGTTCGCCTCGCGGCCGTCACCGTTGCACTCGGCGCGCTCGCCGCGTGCGGAAGTGACAGCGACGGCGATTCGAGCGCCGAC
>NZ_JBAVYV010000521.1:0-1987 GCF_049588435.1 Ilumatobacter sp. | reverse complement strand
GTCCCGGCGTCCTCCCGTGGTCCGAGCGACAACACGCTCGGCCCCTACGACTCCCGAGGTGAGGCCGAGAACTGGCGGTCGAAGGTCGAGGAACGCAACGACGCGTGGGACGACGCCGACGACGAGTGGGACGACCGTGAGTCCCCCGACGCCGCCACCTGATCCACCTGACCCGCTTCCCCCTCCCCGATCCATCCTCCCAACCGCCGTTCTCGTGATCTGTTCCCGCGCTCCGTGCGCAAACAGTTCACGAGATCGCAGGGTTGCGAGCGGCTTGTAGCGTGCGGGGCGATGAGCCGCCCCGTGATGATCTCCCCGTCCGTGCTCCCCGCCGACTTCTCCAAGCTCGGTGAGGAGGTCGCCGCACTCGAGTCTGCGGGCGTCGACCTGATCCAGTGGGACGTGATGGACGGCCAGTTCGTGCCGAACCTGACGTTCGGCCCGGACGTGATCAAGTCGGCCCGTCAGCACTGCTCGGTGCCGTTCGAGGCCCATCTGATGGTCTACACACCCGACGTCATGGCCCAGCAGTACATCGACGCCGGCTGTTCGCGCCTGATCGTCCACGCCGAGGCCTGCACCCACCTCCACCGGACCTGCGGAAACATCAACGAACTCGGTGCGAGCGCGGCGGTGGCGCTGAATCCGGCGACACCGGCGTCGGCGGTGGAACACGTGCTCGATCTGATCGACATGGTGCTCGTGATGACGGTCAACCCCGGCTTCGGGGGCCAGGCCTACATTCCGACGATGGAGCCGAAGATCACCGAGGTCCAGCGGATGCTCGAAGCTGCCGGGCGTGCCGACGACGTGCACATCGAGGTGGACGGCGGAATCGGTCCGTCGACGATCGCCGGCGCGGCCGCAGCAGGCGCCAACGTCCTGATCGCAGGAAGCGCGCTGTACCGCGATCCCGAAGGGCTCGAGCACGCGGTCTCCGACCTGCGTGCGCGCGCCGAAGCCGCCCGAGCCTGATCAGCGCGCCGGTCGCTCCATCGCCCACATGTGCGGGCCGACCTCGGTCGTCGGGTCATTTCCCCAGGACGAGAAGCGGTGCGGCTGGTCGCCGGTCGGTACGTCGAATTCGCCGTGGACCGCGAAACCGTGCCGTCGGTAGTACGCGACGTTGTCGAGTGTCTCGGTCTCGAGATGGCAGGCCAGACCCTCGCGGTCGGCGCGCTCGAACATCGCCTGCATCAGTGACAGACCCAACCCCTGGCGCTGCCAATCCGGATGCGTTGCCAGCAGCTGCAGGTACCAGTGCGGCTCCTCCGGGGTGTGCGCCGCGAGGAGCGGGCCGATGATCTCGAAACGAGCGAGCAACTCCGGCGACGGTGGGGTGCTCGGCGGATCAGGCTCGACGTCGGGCTCCGGACGACCCGGCGGCAGCCACACGGCGAGCGCGCTGACGTCGTCGGTACACCACACCTCCCCGATCTCGATCCAACGCGCCATCGGGACGCGGAGAACCTCGCCACCCGGCGCGAAGTAGGCCTCGTCGTCGGGATTCAGCCACCTCATCACCGGATCCTCGGCGAACGCACGCATGGCGGTGATGCACAGCTGTCGAAGATCGGCCCGCGTCGCTCGTCTGATCCGCATGGTCCCCCAACGTACGCAACCAGACCCACGACGAGGTGGTACAACTCCCCCCGATGACGACCTCCGATGTGGCTTCGATGGCGTCGTGCCCTGCACGGTGCGCGCTGGCGGGAAATCCGTCGGACGGCCACAGCGGTGCGGTCGTGGCCACCGTCGTCCCGGCGCTCGCCGCCACCGTCACCGTCACCGACTCCGATCGACTCCGCATCGACGCCCGTGCGAGCTCATTGGTGCAGGCGACGCTCACGGTCCTTCATCGACACGTCGACGCCGACGTGAGCACGGTCGCGATCGACGTGGACACCACGATTCCCCGGTCGGTCGGCCTCGCAGGTTCGAGCGCGATCGTCATCGCCACGATCCGCGCGCTGGTGCTCCACCACCG
>NZ_JBAVYV010000520.1:0-3070 GCF_049588435.1 Ilumatobacter sp. | reverse complement strand
CGTCTGGACTGCGAACGCCGAACGAACGCCACCGGCGCAGTAGACGACGACCGGAGCCTCCTTGTCGAGGAGGCGGCCCTCGATCTGGGCCTCGAGGTGTCCGCGCGGGATGTGGACCGCTCCGGGGATCGCCCCTTCCTCGTACTCGTCGGGCTCGCGCACGTCGAGAATCAGCGCGCCCTCGGCGATCTTGTCGGATGCGGTCTCGGTGTCGATCTCGGTGATCGACGCCTTGGCGGCGGAGAGGAGGTCACGAAACGTTGCCATGTTGAAAAGCCTAACCGTGAAAGTCGATCGAATCGGTCGGGTATGTACAACCGTCGCGGTGGAGGACGCATTCCCGAACCGATGGCAGCAACACCCATGACCGTGTCCGAATCGAGCCAGTCGGACGCCGGCGCGCGGCGTTACCTTTGCCCGGTGAGCAACGCCGCGCACTCCTCCCCGCCGGCGCAGCGCAAGCTGTTCGAGCAGTCGGCGGCGCAGAACGACGGCTCGTTCACCGAGCAGGACTGGGGCCTGTTCATCGCCGTCGCCGCGATCTGGGGATCGTCGTTCCTGTTCATCGACATCGGTCTCGATGCGTTCCCACCCGGGGTGATCACGCTGATCCGAGTCGCGTCGGGTGCACTCGCGCTCGCCGTGCTCCCGAAGCGTCACGTCACCATCGAGGCCGGGGACCGGGCGCGACTCGTGGTGCTGTCGGTGATCTGGGTCGCGATCCCGTTCACCCTGTTCCCGATCGCCGAGCAGTACATCAACTCGTCGGTGACCGGGCTGTTGAACGGAGCGACACCGATCTTCGCCGCGTCCGTCGCGGCGATCCTGCTCCGCCAGCGCGCGACCGGACCGCTCCTCGCCGGCATCGTCGTCGGCTTCGTCGGCATCGTGCTGATCAGCCTGCCGTCGATCAGCGACGGCTCGAACGAGACACGCGGCGTCGTGCTCGTGCTGGCTGCGACCGTGTGTTACGGGTTCGCGATCAACCTGTCGGCGCCACTGCAGGCGCGGTACGGATCGCTTCCGCTGATGAGTCGCACGTTGGCACTCGCGACGATCTGGACCCTTCCGTACGGGCTGTGGCAGATCGACGACGCGAGCTGGGAGCTCGGACCGCTCGTCGCGGTGCTCGTGCTCGGTGTGTTCGGCACCGGGATCGCGTTCGCGATCATGGGATCGCTCGTCGGACGCGTCGGTTCGACACGCGCATCGTTCATCACGTACCTGATCCCGGTCGTCTCGCTCACGCTCGGCGTCACGTTTCGCGGCGACACGGTCGCGCCACTCGCGATCATCGGGATCGCGTGTGTGATCGGCGGCGCCCTGCTCGCCAGCCGCGCCCGCCGCTGAGCGTTACATAACGGGTCAGACCCGTTACGTAACGCTGACGAGGGCGGGGAGGATCTCGCCGATCCGGCCGATGAGGAGGACATCTGCATAGCGGTCCATCGCGGTCTCGTCGCCGTTGACGATCACGATCGATGCGTCCCCCGCCTTCGCCCGCGGTACGCAGTTCGCCGCCGGGAACACCGACAGGGTGGATCCGACAGCGAGCATCAGGTCGCACTCGTCGCTCACCCGCATCGCCCGGTCGATCACCGACTCGACGAGCGACTGACCGAAGCTGATGGTGTCGCTCTTCAGGATCCCACCACACACGAGGCAGCTCGGATCGACCTCGCCGTTGCGCACCCGGTGCAGGGCGTCCTCCATCGGCCGCCGGTCGTCGCAGTCCCAGCAACGGGTGAACCAGACCGTGCCGTGCACCTCGATCACCCGATGCGGGTCATTTCCCGCCTTCTGGTGCAGACCGTCGATGTTCTGGGTCACGATCGCGTCCAGCCGCCCCTGCCGCTCGAGTTCGACGATCGCCGCGTGACCGGAGTTCGGCTCGGCCGTCCAGGCCGGCGTCGTCAGCCGGTTCTGCCAGGCGACGACACGGAGTTCTGGATCCGCGAGGTAGTTCTGCAGCGTCGACGCCTTCTCGGCTGCCGGATTCTTGGTCCACACACCGTTCGGACCCCGGAAGTCGGGAATCCCCGAATCGGTCGAGATCCCCGCCCCGGTGAACACGACGATCCGCTCGGCGTCGTCCACGAGGCGTCGGGCGTCGGCCAGCTGCGAGTTCTCGTCCATCACCCCACCATGGCGCAGACGGCAACCCTCCCGCCAGTCGACCCCCGAACACACCGAGAGCAGGGGACCACGCGGCGGTAGCGTGGTCCGCCGTGTCCACGCAGGTGATCAACGAAGCAGAGCGCCGTCGAACGTTCGCGATCATCTCGCACCCCGACGCGGGCAAGACGACCCTCACCGAGAAGTTCCTGCTGTACGCCGGAGCCATTCAGTCGGGCGGCTCGGTGAAGGCTCGTGAGGACCGCCGGTCGGCCACGTCCGACTGGATGGACATGGAGCAGAAGCGCGGGATCTCGATCACCTCGACAGCGCTGAACTTCCCCTACCGCGAGCGCGAGTTCAACCTGCTCGACACCCCGGGTCACCGCGACTTCTCCGAGGACACGTATCGCGTTCTCTCCGCGGTCGATGCCGTCGTGATGGTGCTCGATGCCGCGAAGGGCATCGAGCCGCAGACGTTGAAGCTGTTCGAGGTGTGTCGCTCACGCGAGCTCCCCGTGCTCACGTTCCTGAACAAGCTCGACCGTCCGGGCCTCGAACCTCTCGAACTGCTCGATCAGATCGAGGAACAGATCGGACTCCGGCCGACCCCGGCAACGTGGCCTGTCGGTTCGTACGGAGACCTGCGTGGCGTGCTCGATCGCCGCACCGACGTGTTCACTCGATTCACCCGGACCGCGCGCGGCAGCCAGATCGCTCCCGAGGAGGACGGTCCCGCCGAACGCGCCGCCGACGAGGAGGGCGCCGCGTGGGAGAAGTGTGCCGAGGAGTCCGAACTGCTCGCTGCCATGGGTGCCGACGTCGACCTGGAGTCGTTCCTCGCCGGCGAGTCGACCCCCGTCTTCGCCGGATCGGCGTTGACCAACTTCGGCGTGCGCCATCTCCTCGACGCGATCGTCGACCTCGCGCCCGCACCGACCGCGCGACCAGACAT
>NZ_JBAVYV010000519.1:0-3485 GCF_049588435.1 Ilumatobacter sp. | reverse complement strand
CCAGGTAATCGGCATCACGGACACCTCGGTCCACGACGACCCAGCGAACACCCAACTCGGAGAGCGATGACGACGGCATCTCGCCGGCAATCATTGCGTCGACGATCTCGTCGGCGACCGATTCACGCAAGTCCGCTCGCTCGCGCACACCCCTCCCGAGCCCGTTGTTTGATGCCGCGAGCACGTCGCCGCCGAGGAAGAGCGGCAGAGGGTTCAGAACGCGTCGGACCCGCCCGCCGTCGAACTGCTCGTTGTAGTACTGAACCCACGGCAAGGCGAGCACCGTTCCCGACTCGGCGCGAACGACGTCGCGAACCTCGCTCCATCCCTCGGGAACCCGTTCCGCTGCGATCTGCCCGCCGACACCCCACAAACCCGGCACGCCGAGAGCGACGGCGAGAGCGAGCGGAAGGCCCACCACCAACCCACCGACCGTTGGCCGCCCCACGGCCGACGCACGCGCGAAGATGCGCTCCGCCCCCAACGCCGCTGCCGGCGCCATCCAGGCGAGGTACAGGATCAGGAGCCGATGCCCCTCGCGCCACACGGCCCCGATGGGATTCGACGTGAGCCACTCGTACGCACCGGTCGTGATCCAGATGCCGGACGATGCCGCGACCACGAAGCCGATGAGACCGAGCACGGACAACGCGGGTTCGATCGTGGACGGCATCGAGCGCGCACCGACGATGGCGAGGCAGAGCAGGATGCCACCCGCAATCGCCACGAACACTCCCGCACCACCGACCTGAAAGTACGAGTTCCAGAATCCCCCGCCTGCGGAGAGACGGAGAAGCCCCGGCACCCCGTCGCTGACGGTGGCGAATACGTCCGAACCGGACATCCCCGCATCCCCGCCGAGCATGACCAGGAGACCCGGTACGAGCCACGCTGCCTGGGCTGCAAGCGTCACTGCGACGGCGCGCCAGCGGCGCGCGCACGACCGATCGAACAAGACACCGACGAGCACCACCACGAGGGCGAGGGAACCGCCGAAATGACCACCCAGGCTGAGCGCTGCCGCGGCGAGAAACGTCTTGGTGAGGTCTCGACCCGGCCGCAACAACCTCGGAAGGACCCACGGCAAGAGTGCGAAGGGAACGGTCACCATGAAATGGCCCACAGCGGTGCGGGTGAGGACGAACGGGCTCAAGGCGTACAGTGCCGCTGCCGGGAGGGGCCATCTGACCCCCAGGCCCGTCGCGAAACGGACCATCCCGGCCCACGCGACCGGGAACACCAGCAACATCAGGAGCTTGGTCGACAAAGTCGCCGGTATCAGCGACGACACAGCTGAGATCGGCACCCAGAGCGGGAGTCGCCGGGGCAGTTCCGGACCCAATCCCCAGAATCCGGCGGGCAGATCGAGGTCGGCGAACACCACCAGGTCCAGGTTGAGGAGGACACCAGGCCCCAGGGCGGGCCCCAACACGAGGACACCGAGGAGTACGGGGAGCACAAACGATGCCAGCCACGACCTGTTCCCCACCACTCTCCACCTCGGTGCACGGTGGCAATTTTCTACCTGAACGCCGGAAGTGGTAGACACCTTGGCGAACATACTCACTGTCGGGCGTGTCGTTCCCACGAACGCGACGTGAGCAGACTTCGAACGAGCGGACCGATGACCACAGCACCGACGATTGCGACACGCCGGGAGCTGTTCCGGTTGTTCCTTTCCGAACAGATGGATCCTGACGAGTTCTATTCGAAACTCGCGGACCGGACCCTGTCGTCGTTCGAACTACCGCTCGACGGTCAACGGATCCTCGACCTCGGCTCGGGGCCGGGTCACTACACCGCCGCGCTCGAACGTGCCGGGGCGACCGTCGTCGCCGTCGATCTCGACGAGGAGGACATGCGACGCGCCGTGACACGCGGTCAGGACGGCGTGCTCACCGACGCATCACGCCTTCCCTTCCCGGACGGGACCTTCGATGGCATCTTCTCCTCCAACCTGCTCGAGCACGTTCCGGCCTCGGGCCCGATCTTCGACGAGATCGAGCGGGTCTTGAAGCCGAAGGGGTGGGCGTGGGTCAGTTGGACGAACTGGTACTCGCCGTGGGGAGGCCACCTCATCACGCCCTTCCACTACCTGGGACCCCGATTGGGAGCGAAGACACACGAGCGCCTGCGCGGCCTCCCACCCCGGAATCAGGTCTTCAACGGGCTCTGGCCTGCTCACATCGGCCCGACCCTGCGGGATGTCACGGGGCGCCGGGGGCTCCGGGTCCGCTCGGTCGTTCCGCGGTACTACCCCTCACAACGATGGATCATGAAGGTGCCCGGGCTCCGCGAGTTGGTCTCCTGGAACTGTTTGATCGTGGTCGAGAAAACACGCTGACACGTGCGCCACGATTGGGCAGCACATTTCGACGACAGGTCCGCTGCACGACGTGTTCGGCGCGGCCTGCGTCGTGTCCGCCTCGCGCTGTCAGACCGACCCGTGTTCCTCCCGATCGTGCTCCGGGGAACTCCACGCGGTCTCGACCGCCGCATCGACGACGACACCGAACTCGTCATCGAGGGTTACCCACGATCCGCCAACACGTTCGCAGCGGCTGCGATTGCGTACGCCTCACGTCGAGAGCTCAGGGTGGCGAGCCACGTTCACACCCCGAGCCAGGTGCTCGAGGCGGTCAAGCGTACGGTGCCCACCCTCGTCGTCGTCCGTGAGCCCCAAGCGACGGTTCGATCGATCGTGGTGGCCGCACCGCATCTCCGAGTCGACGAGGCGCTCGCCGAATGGATCCACCACTACTCGTTGATCTGGCCCGTTCGCGAGCACTTCGTGATCGCCACGTTCGACCAGGTCATCGATGACTTCGGAGCGGTCACGTCGCGGGTCAACGATCGATTCGGCACCGACTTCGCCATCTTCGATGCATCGCCTGCTGCGCGTGCGGCCGTCGAGGGACGGATCCGAGCCGATCACGAGCGGTGGCACCCGGGCGACAGCGCGAGTCTCCCGGTACCGGACAACGATCGGACCGACCGGAACCGGTGGTTGAGCGACGCGATCCGCACCCGTTGCACCGGTGACGCCCTGGAACGCGCGGCCGAAATCTTCGCCGACTACGTCGACGCGAGTTCCTGAACCGGGGTCGGACCGTCATCAGCGGTCGACGGCTCATCGACTCGTTCAGGTCGGTCGACTCCTCGCATCCGGGAGATCCAGTGCAGGACCGCGACGACGGCGAACGGTGACGCCCATGCCAAGGGATCACGGTCACCGATGACCAGGAGCGCCAGCGACACCGACACCGCGGTGACGGCCACGGCGACACCCACGCGTCGCGGTGCACGCCATCCTCGAGTGAACATCCATCCGCCGATCGCGACAGTCGCGAACAGCCCCGACACGACAAGCGGAAGCCAACCCGGACGGGCGACCTCGGACGACTCTGCGATCATCGAGCGCAATGACCCGGCGAGCCACGGGGCAGAACCGGCCGACCACACCAACGACGCCCACGGCGCCACGA
>NZ_JBAVYV010000518.1:0-13260 GCF_049588435.1 Ilumatobacter sp. | reverse complement strand
CCGACGATCCGCCCGTCCAGGCCGGCGAACGGGTCGTATCGGCAGGTTGCGTCGAGGCGCCCGGAGCACCAGACTGCGATTGGTCCGGCGAGCGTCCTCGGGGGACGCGCCCGCCGTTCGAGCGAGTCGGGCGTGCAGCGCTGGGGCGGTTCCTCGGTGGTCCTCACCGGCTGCGGTGAGATGTGAGACGCAGGGGTGGTCCCAACTCTCACCTGAGCCGGTCATCGGGTGTCAGGCGCCGGATGACCGGGCATCGGTTGGGTCACCGTCTCGGTCGGTGCCGGTTCGGAGCGTGACGACCGGGGCGCGGTTCAGCGGTTGCGGAGGCGCTTGCTGAGTTCGTTGAGGCGCTGCTTTTCGTCGCCCGACAGAGCGTCCATTCCCCGGTCGCTGATCTTGTCGAGCAGATGATCGAGCTCGACCTGGTCGGCCGGCGATGCGCCAGACGACGGAGGAGGGGGGAACGCCGGCTTGGCGTCGTTGCGCCACGGACCTTCGACCACGCTCGACCCGCCACTGCCCCGCTTCGGACGCTTGGACTTGTCGGGCTTGGGCGGCTTGGCGCGTCCGACCGAACGCGACGAGCGACGCGATCGCCCGCCGGATGAGTCGAGGTGCAGCGGGACGTGTGGGATCGGCCACCCCGTGGCGAGTCCGAGGCTGCGGCCGACGCTCAGCGCGGCGGCGACGGTGATCAGCAGGAACAGGATCGCACCCGAGGCGCGGGTCCCGGTGTACTGGAGCAGCTGGAGCACGGTGAACCCGGCGGCGAGGGCCCAGATCGGCACGACGTCGAACCATCGGACGTTCGGGTACGTGGCCGCGTAGACCCAGATTCCGGCCAGGAACAACGGGCCGAGGCCGAACGACACGCTCGTGAAGTCGAATTTCTCGTTCACGAGTCCGAGCACCGTCAGCGACAACGACGGGATGATCGCGATCGAGAGGACCCAGGCGAGGAACTTGCCGCGTCCGAAGAGCGCCTCGAGTTGCTGGCCGAACGACCAGAAGAACGCGATGCTGATCAACGCGAAGATGCCCGGAACCTCGGCGATCGGCCAGGTGACGAGGCGCCAGACCTCGCCGCTGCGCACCGCTGCGGCTTCGAAGATCAGCTTGTCGAACGCTTCCTGACTGGCTGCCCAGACGAACATCGACGCGACCGCGAGGGCGGTGATGATGTCGACGGTCGTGACGTCGTAGTGCGCGACACGGAACCAGCCGTCGTTCGGACGGCGGCGGAACATGGCGGAGAAGTACTGCGACATCAGCAACCCACGGTACCCGGCGCTCCGTATCCTGAACACGTCATGGTCAAGCGTCCACCAGCGGGCACGATCCCCGATGAACCCGGTTCGTACCAGTTCAAGGACAAGCACGGTCGGGTGATCTACGTCGGCAAGGCGTCCAGCCTGCGCCAACGGCTCTCGAACTACTTCCAGAACCCGCGCAACATGCATCCGCGTACGGCGCAGATGGTCGAGACGGCCGAGTCGGTCGAGTGGACGATCGTGCGCAACGAGGTCGAGGCGCTGATGCTGGAGTACTCCCTCATCAAGGAGCACGATCCGCGTTTCAACGTTCGTCTGCGCGACGACAAGAGCTACCCGTTCCTCGCGGTCACGAACGCGGACGTCTGGCCGCGGGCGATGGTGATGCGCGGGACGAAGAAGAAGGGGACGCGCTATTTCGGGCCGTATGCCCACGCGTACGCGATCCGCGACACGCTCGATCTGTTGTTGCGCAGCTTCCCGGTCCGGACGTGCAGCCAGAACAAGTTCAACGAGCACGAGCGGCTCGGCCGACCGTGTCTGCTCTTCCACATCGAGAAGTGCTCGGGCCCGTGCGTCGGTGAGATCGAGGAGATGGAGTACCGCCAGCTCGTCACCGAACTCTGCGAGTTCCTCGACGGGGACACCGACGAGATCGTCGACCGGCTCGAGGCCGAGATGCGCACGGCGGCCACCGACCTCGAGTTCGAGAAGGCGGCTCGGCTCCGCGACCGTCTGGAGGCCGTGCGCAAGGCGATCGCCAAGCAGCAGATGGTCGCCGACAAGAACGAGGATCTCGATGTGATCGGGATCGCCGAGGACGAGCTCGAGGCGTCGGTCCAGGTGTTCTACGTGCGCAAGGGACGCGTGATGGGACGCAAGGGATTCATCCTGGACAAGGTCGAGGAGTTGACCCCTGGTCGGATGATCGATCGCATTCTCGAGTCGATGTACGGCGAGCAACCGGTGGTCGGCGTACCCAAACAGGTACTCGTGCCGTACGAAGCCGAGGATGTCTCCACGTACGAGGAGTGGCTCGAACTGAGTCGCGGGTCGAAGGTGCAGGTGCGTGTCCCGCGCCGTGGCGACAAGAAGGCGCTGCTGGAGACGGTCACCCGCAACGCGCAGGAGGAGTTCACGCGCCACCGGATGAAGCGGGCGAGCGATCACAACACCCGCAGTCGGGCGCTCACCGAACTGCAGACGCATCTCGGGCTCCCGGAGGCTCCGCTGCGGATCGAGTGTTACGACATGGCGCACCTGCAGGGCACGGACTATGTCGGCTCGATGGTGGTGCTCGAGGACGGGCTGCCCGCCAAGCGTGAGTACCGCCGGTTCAAGGTCAACGGTGTCGGCGGCAACGAGGTCGGGGAGGGGAGCGACGATTACGCCGCGATGGCCGAGGTGGTCCGCCGCCGCCTCACGGCGTATCTGATCGAGCGGGAGCGGCCGGTCGACGAACGCAACGCGACCGACGACAAGCCCGGAAAGTTCGCCTACCCACCGCAACTGCTGCTCGTCGACGGCGGCAAGGGCCAAGTCAGCGCAACCCAGCGCGTCGTCGACGAACTCGGCCTCACCGACGAGATCCCGGTCGCCGGTCTGGCGAAGCGATTCGAGGAGATCTACGTGCCGGGCCGTTCGGAACCGGTGGAGATCCCCCGCGGCTCCGAGGCCCTGTTCATGTTGCAGCGGATCCGTGACGAGGCCCACCGGTTCGCCAACTCGTTCCACCGAGAACGCCGGAGCAAGCGGATGACGGTGAGCGCCCTCGACGACATCGCCGGCCTGGGCGAGGTCCGCAAGAAGAAGCTGACCAAGGCGATGGGTGGCGTCAACGCAGTGAAGGAGGCGAGCCTCGATGACCTGAAGTCGCACAGCTTCCTCCCCGACGCGGTCGCCGAGGCGATCCACGCCAAGTTCCACCCGGACGTCACGTAACGGGTCGGACCCGTGACGTCACGGTCAGAGTTGCGGGGCGATGTCTGACTTGAAACGGCGGAAGCCGTCGAGGCGCTCCTCGTGGGTCGTTCCAAGGGCGCCCTCGTACACGATGAACTCGTCGAAGCCCTGCTCGACGTAGCGGCTCAGCTCGGCCACGATCTTGTCGTCGGACCCGGCGATCACCCGGTCGCCCATCGGGTTCGCATGTGCCGCGTCGATCTTGTCCTGATCGTCGGTCATCACGATCAGCGCCTGCACCGACGTGTGCATCGATGCCGGATCGGTTCCGACCGAGTCGCAGGCGGAGAGGAACTTCTCGCGCACGGTTCCCGCAAGATCTGGAGCTCCCCACGTGTTCCACTCCTGCGCGTACGTGCAGGTGATCCGCAGCATCCGTGGGCTCTTCGTCCCGACCACGATCGGCAGTCGCTCCTGCACCGGCTTCGGGTCGCACGGGGCGTCGGTGAACTCGTAGAACTCGCCGCGGAACGTCGTGCGGTCGTCGTCGAGCAGCGACCGAACGATCTGGATCGATTCCTCGAATCGGCTCACGCGTGGGCCGGGCGCTTCGAGGTCGATGCCGTACGCCGCATGTTCGTTGATCTGCCACCCCGCGCCCATGCCGAGCACGAATCGTCCGCCAGACAGGTGATCGAGTGTCGCGGCGCGGTTGGCGAGCAGCGCCGGGTGGTGCACCGAGGTCGGGGCAACGAGCGGACCCAACCGGATGTTCGACGTGACCGCGGCAACGGCTGGAAGCAACGACCAGCACTCGTGCATGTCGCCGGGTGTGAACGATTCGTCGCCGGTGTTCGGCATGTAATGGTCGGCGTACCAGAGCCCGAACCAACCGTCCCCGTCGGCCATGCGGGCAACGTCGAGCAGCTCGTGCGGAGATCGGCCGGAGTCGGGCCAGACGGAGAACTTCATGATGTCGACCGTACCCTGCGCCGATGACGCGAGATCTGTGGGAGACCCACGCCGACTGGTGGATCGCGGGGTTCACGGATGGGGTGGATCCCGAGTATGTCGAGCAGATCATGCCGATGGCGGCGGCGGAGTTGGCCGGCGCGCGCCGCGTTCTCGACATCGGCTGTGGTGACGGGCAGATCAGCCGGCTGGCGGCGGCACAGGGTGCCCGCGTGGTCGGCGTCGATCCGACGTGGAACTGCGTGCGCGTCGCCCAGGAACGTGGCGGGGGTGCCGCATTCGCCCGAGCCGGGGCCGCCCGGCTGCCGTTCGCCGACGGAACGTTCGACGCGGTCGTGGCATGTCTCGTCTTCGAACACATCGATGACGTGGACGCGGCGATCGCCGAGGTCGCACGCGTGCTCGAACCAGGCGGCATCTTCTGCTTCTTCCTCAACCACCCGATCCTGCAGACTCCGGGAAGTGTCTGGGTCGACGACCACATGGTCGATCCGCCCGAGCAGTACTGGCGGCTCGGCCCGTACCTCGACGAGACCGAGACGACCGAGGAGGTGGAACTCGGCGTCTGGATCCGTTTCGTCCACCGACCGATCTCGCGCTACGTGAACGCGCTGGCGGAGAACGGTCTGGTGATCGAGCGAATGGACGAGCCCGTTCCACCCGCCACGTTCCGCGCGCAGGGTCCCGGATACGAGGAAAGTGCGGCGTTTCCACGGTTGCTGTACATCCGACTGACGAAATCGGCCTGATCGCTACACTGCCCGCATGGCGGAGATCGTGCTCATCACCGGCCTGTCGGGAGCGGGCCGATCGGGGGCCGCCGACGTCCTCGAGGATCTCGGTTGGTACGTCGTCGACAACCTGCCGACCACGCTGATCCCCACGATCATCGACCTGGCCGCGAAGCCGGGGAGCGACATCGGACGCCTGGCGCTGGTCGCCGGTCGCAATCACGACGAACTGCTCAGCCGCGTCGGTGAGGTGCGAGCGAGCGGCCACGAGGTGACGGTCCTGTTCCTCGATGCGTCGACCGCCGAGATCGTCCGTCGATACGACGCGACGCGACGGCGGCATCCGCTCGCCGACCAGGCCGACGGGCTGGTCGAGTCGATCGATCTCGAACGTCGACAACTGGACCCGGCGCGCGTCGCTGCGGATCTCGTGATCGACACGACCGATCTCAACGTCCACCAACTCAAGGAGCGCCTCGTCGCGGCGTTCGCCGAGTCGACCGTGTCGCGCCTCCAGGTGTCGGTCGAGAGCTTCGGGTTCAAGCACGGGCTGCCCCTCGATGCGGACATCGTGATGGATGTCCGGTTCCTCCCCAACCCGCATTGGCAGCCCGACCTGCGTCCGCTCACGGGGCACGATCCGAAGGTGCGCGACCACGTGCTGGAAACCGCCGCGGGATCCGACTTCGTCGACCGGTTCGAGGATCTCATCGCCTCGCTGCTGCCGCAGTACGAGAAGGAAGGCCGCAGCTACCTCACCGTGGCGGTCGGATGCACCGGCGGGCGTCACCGTTCGGTCGCGATCGCCGAGGAACTCGCAGCACGGCTTCGTGCGCGTGGCGTCGCCGTCCGAGCGAACCACCGTGACGTCGCGCGATGACCGCTGACAGACGACGCTCCGACGACTACAGTCCGAGGAGTTCGGCGACGCGGCGATCGCACGCGCTCGACCCCGATCACACCCCCGCAAGCACCACACAAAGGAATCCCCACACATGACAGTTCGCGTCGGCATCAACGGCTTTGGACGGATCGGGCGGAACTTCTTCCGCGCCGCGAAGGCGCAGGGCGCCGACATCGATTTCGTGGCGGTCAACGATCTCGGGTCGCTGGATCAGATGGCCCACCTGCTCAAGTACGACTCGGTTCTCGGTGGTCTGCCCGACGACGTCAAGGCGGTGAAGGGCGGCATCAAGGTCGGCACCGACACCCTCAAGGTGCTCAGCGAGCGGAACCCGGCCGACCTGCCGTGGGGCGACCTCGGCGTCGACGTCGTCATCGAATCGACCGGATTCTTCAACTCCCGTGAGGGCGCGGGTGCCCACCTCGACGCGGGTGCGCCGCTCGTCATCGTGTCCGCCCCGTGTTCGGAGGCCGACGCGACGTTCGTGTACGGCGTCAACCACAAGGACTTCCGCATCAGCAAGCACAAGGTGATCTCGAACGCCAGCTGCACGACGAACTGCATCGTGCCGCTGGTCAAGGTGCTCGACGACAACTTCGGCGTCGTCGAAGGCCTGATGACCACCGTGCACGCATACACCGGCGACCAGTCGCTCGTCGACGGTCCGCACACGGACCTGCGCCGGGCACGCGCCGCAGCGATCAATATCATCCCGACGTCGACGGGCGCCGCCCGCGCCACGTCGCTCGTGATGGAGTCGATGACGGGCAAGCTCGACGGCGGCGCGCTGCGGGTCCCGGTTCCGACCGGTTCGCTCACCGACTTCACGGCCAACCTGAAGAAGAAGGCCACGGTGGAGGAGATCAACGCGGCGTTCAAGAAGGCCGCCAAGACCGGCCCCCTGAAGGACGTGCTCAGCTACACCGACGAGCCGATCGTCTCGAGCGACATCGTCACCGACCCGTCGAGCTGCACGTTCGACTCCGGCATGACCCACGTCCAGGGGAAGATGGTCAAGGTCAACGGCTGGTACGACAACGAATGGGGTTACTCCAACCGCCTCGTCGACATGGCGCTGTTCACCGGCTCCAAAGTCAAGCGGTGACCTCGATCCCGACGCTCGAGGATCTGGAGGCAGCGTTCGACGGTGACCTGTCGGGGAAGCGCATTCTCGTGCGGACCGACTTCAACGTCCCGCTCGACAACGGCGAGATCGTCGACGATTTCCGGATCCGAGCCGCGCTGCCGACCATCGAATGGTTGACCGATCGGGGAGCGACGGTCGTGACGGCCAGCCATCTCGGACGCCCGAAGGGTGCGCCGAACCCCGAATTCTCGATGGACCGGGTGCGCGCCCGCCTCGCCGAACTCGCACCCGGTGTCGAACTGCGTGAGAACCTGCGGTTCGATCCGGGCGAGACGGGCAACTCGCCCGAATTCGTCGCCGAGTTGATCGACGGAGTCGACGGCTACGTCAACGACGCGTTCGGCGCGTCGCACCGCGCGCATGCGTCGATCGTCGGGCCGCCGCAACATGTCCCGTCTGCGATGGGTCGCCTGTTGCAGAAGGAGGTCGAGGTCCTGCTCGGCTTGCGCAACAAGCCGAAGCATCCGTTCGTCGCCGTTCTGGGTGGAGCGAAGATCTCCGACAAGCTCGGTGTGATCGAAGCGCTCCTCGAGACGGTCGACTCGATCATCATCGGCGGGGCGATGTGCTTCACGTTCTTCGCCGCACAGGGCAAACCGATCGGCAACTCGTTGTTCGAGCCCGACATGGTCGACACGTGTGCGGATCTCCTCGCCAAGGCCGAGAGCATGGGTAAGACGATCCATCTCCCCGACGACATCACCGGGACCGACGCTGCGGGCAACTTCGCCCAGTTCGGCTCGCGGCTGGGTGAGGGGTCGATCGGCTACGACATCGGCCCGGGGTCGGCCGCCGCGTTCACCGACGTGATCATGGACGCCCGGATGGTCTTCTGGAACGGTCCGATGGGCATGTTCGAGGACGAACGTTTCGCGTCCGGTACCCGCACCGTCGCCCAGGCGATGGCTGAGACGAAGGCGTTCACCGTCGTCGGCGGTGGCGACTCGGCTGCCGCGCTCGCACAGTTCCGCCTCGACGACGAGGTCGACCACGTCTCCACCGGTGGTGGCGCCAGCCTCGAATTGTTGGAGAACGGCGACCTCCCCGGCCTCGTCGCGCTCCGCCCATCCGCTTCCTGAAGATGCACGTCGGTGCCTGGCACCGATGTGCAGCTTCGCTGACACGAAGGACATGACATGACTCGCACTCCGCTGATCTCGGGCAACTGGAAGATGAACCTCAATCACTTCGAGGCGATCCAGACCGTGCAGAAACTGCACTACGTGATCCCGAAGGGGGCGATGGACGACGTCGAGGTGTCGATCCATCCGCCGTTCACGGACATCCGATCGATCCAGACGTTGATCGAGAGCGAGGACCTCGACTTCTCACTCGGTGCTCAGCACTGTCACTTCGAGGACACCGGTGCTTTCACCGGTGAGGTGAGCCCGGCGTTCCTCGCCAAGCTGAACACCCGCTACGTCATCTGCGGTCACAGCGAACGCCGCGAAGTGTTCGGTGAGACCGACGAGATGGTCAACGCCAAGGTCAAGGCGATCCTCAAGTACGAGATGACCCCGATCATGTGTTGCGGCGAGACGCTCCAGGAGCGTGAGGCCGGTGAGACGGAGTCGAAGGTGCTCGGGCAGATCGAGGCGGGTCTGGCCGGGGTGTCGAACGAGCAGATCGCATCGCTCGTCATCGCCTACGAACCGATCTGGGCGATCGGGACCGGCAAGACGGCGACCGCCGACGACGCCCAGACGGTCTGCGCCGCAATCCGCGCGAAGGTGCGCTCGATGGCTGGCGATGAGACAGCCGAGTCGGTGCGCATCCAGTACGGGGGATCGGTCAAGGGCGGAAACGCTCCCGAACTGATGAGCCAGCCCGACATCGACGGGGCTCTGGTCGGCGGGGCGAGCCTCGACCCCGACGAGTTCGCGAGCATCATCCAGTTCGGCCGCTGAGCCCACATCGTCGAGGACAGGTTCACGCAGCTGCAACGAGAGTGCGGCCCTCGGTGTGACATTCGCTGCTATGGTCTGGATTCTCTGAATCACCGGGGAGGGTTTCAGAGTCCCGACTTCGGTCGGGACGACCTAGTTGAACGCTGGTACCGGGCGGTATCCGGGCGGTTCCTGCGTCGACCAGAACTCCCGTTCTGACGTCCAAGGAGGA
This sequence comes from Ilumatobacter sp., assembly GCF_049588435.1. GTDB lineage: Bacteria > Actinomycetota > Acidimicrobiia > Acidimicrobiales > Ilumatobacteraceae > Ilumatobacter_A. Next base: position 4,215 of record NZ_JBAVYV010000518.1, on the reverse strand, counting down.
CAACTACGTGAACACGACACGACGCACCACCAAGGTGTTGTCCCTCGTCGCCGCTGCGTCCGTCGCCATCGCTGCATGCGGTAGTGACGACGACTCGGGGAACACCGACGAGGACACCACCGAGGCGACCGACACCGCCGAAGCAACCGGCGACACGGAAGCCGATACCGACACCACCGAAGCGACGGAAGAAGGTGACACTGACACCACCGAAGCGATGGAGGAGGGTGACACCGACACCACCGAAGCAATGGAAGAGGACGGCGAAGCAGCCGCGAGCGGAGCCGGAGGCGACTTCATCGACCTCGGTACGTTCGTCGGCGACCCGCCCGAGCACCTCGATCCGGCCCTCAACTCGACGCTCGACGCCTACCAGGTCATCAACGCCGTCTACGACGGCCTGACCGAGGTCGACTCGACCGACCCGGACGACGTCAAGATCGTTCCGTTGCTCGCCGAGACCGTCGAAGCGAACGAGGATGCCACCGTCTGGACCTTCACGATCAAGGAGGGCGCACAGTTCAGCGACGGCGAGGAGATCAACGCCTCGACGTTCCAGAACTCGTGGGAGCGCGCCGCGGACCTCGCCGGTGACTACAGCTACCTGCTGACGTTCATCGACGGTGGTGCTGAGCGCCTCGCCGGCGAAGCGGACACCATCACGGGCATCGAGGCCGACGACGCGACGCGCACGCTGACCGTCACGCTCGACGCCCCGTACTCCAACTTCGACGCCGTCGCCGGCTTCCAGTTGTTGTTCCCTGTCCCGGCGGCGGCCATCGAGGCCGGAGCCGAGTGGGAGAACGGCATCATGGTCGGGAACGGCCCGTACCTGATGGACGCACCTCGCACCGACGAGGAGATCCAGCTCAGCATCAACGATGCGTGGCAGGGTGACTTCAACGGGGAGACCTGGCCGGACCGTCTGGAGACGATCACGTTCCGCACGCAGTCGGACCCCGACACCGGGTACAACGCGTTCGAAGCCGGCGAAGGTGACAACGCCAACATCCCGCCCGGTCGGATCCAGGACGCCGAGGCGGACTGGGGCACGACGCTCGATACGAGCATTCTCGGTTCGTACCACTTCGTGATCAATGACCGTGCGCCCCAGATCGGCGGCGAGGAGAACCTCAAGCTCCGTCAGGCCATTTCGGCCGCGATCGACCGCGACGAGATCAACACGGCCGTCTACAACGACAGCCGGACCACGTCGACCGGGATCGTGCCGCAGGGTATTCCGGGGTTCATGGAAGGCATCTGCGAGTACTGCGCATACGACGTCGAGCAGGCTCAGGCGCTGTACGACGAGTGGGTCGCCGAAGGCGGTGTCCAGGACGGGCCGTTGCCCATCCAGTTCAACGCTGATGCGGGTCACGAGCCCGTCGTCGCGCTGATCGTCGACAACCTCGCGGCCATCGGCATCGAGGCCGAAGCGCAGCCGTTCCCGAGCGAGACCTACTTCTCCGAGCTGGCCGACGGCGCATGCGTCATCTGCCGCGCGGGTTGGTTCGCCGACTACCCGACGTACGACAACTTCATGTTCGACCTGTTCCACAGCTCGGCACTCGACGGAAACAACTTCGGTTTCGTCAACGAAGAGTTCGATGCGCTGGTGGACGAGGCGAAGGCCACGACCGACGCCGACGAGCAGGCTGCTCTGTTCCAGGAGGCTGAGGGCATCCTCCTCAACACGGACACGATGGCGATTCCGATCAACTGGTACAAGGGTGACTACGCCTACGACAACCAGCGGATCACCAACTTCCCCCAGACCAACTTCGGTCTGATCATCTGGGAGCAGGTCACTCTCGCCGAGTGACGCCACCCAGTTGGTGAATTGAACATCTGACGATCCGGTCCCGTCCTGCTCTGTGCAGGACGGGACCGGTGTCGTGAGTACGGTGAAAGCGGGCGCATTCGCCTGCGGTCACTGATTTTCCTGCCGCCGAAACCCCGGGACGTTCGTGTCATGCCCAGCTACATCATCCGCCGGTTGCTCCTCATCATCCCGACGGTGTTCGTTGCGATCTCGTTTCTCTTCCTTCTCTTCTATGCGCTTCCGGGCGACCCCGCGACGTTGATCGCCGGTGGAGCCGACCGCAACCCGAATCCGATCCAGATCCAGCAGATCACCGAGCAGTACGGGCTCGACGATCCGATCTGGAAGCAGTTCCTCAACTACTGGAATGACGTTCTGCACGGTGATCTCGGCCAGTCGTACCAGCGTGGCCAGAGCGTCAACGACATCTTGAAGGACAAGGCGCCGAACAGCATCCGACTCGCGTTCTGGGCCTTCGTGCTCGAGGTGATCGTCGGCATCTCCGTCGGCCTCTACTCGGCGATCCGGCGCTACTCGGTCGCCGACAAGATCACGACGATCGGAACGGCGGCGGTGTCGGCGGTTCCGGTCTTCGTGCTCGGGTTCATCCTCCAGTACCTCTTCGCCGTCGTCCCGAACAAGCGCGGTTGGCCTGACTGGATGCAGCTGCGCACCTCGGGCATCTCGGCCCCGCGGACTGATGAGGAGTGGTTCCTCTTCTTCATCCCGACCGGCCCCGATCAGTGGAGATATCTCGTGTTACCCGCGATCACCCTCGCCAGCGTCTCCACCGCCCTCGCGGCGCGCATGATGCGCGGCTCGATGCTGGAGGTGCTCGGTGCCGACTACATGCGCACCGCCAAGGCGAAGGGGCTCAACGAACGCCAGGTCGTCGGACGCCATGGCCTCCGCAACGCCATGCTTCCGGTGATCACGCTGCTCGGCATCGACCTCGGGGCGACCATCGGCTCCGCAGTCCTCACCGAGACCGTCTTCTCGTGGCCGGGCCTGGGCTCGACCATCGCCGACGCCGTGCAGGATCGCGACCTCCCCGTGGTTCTCGGACTGACCCTCGCCGTCGTGGTCGCGTATTCCTTGATCAACCTGATGGTCGATGTGTCGTATGCGTGGTTCGACCCACGCGTCCGGCTCGGAGCGGGGAGCGACTCATGAGTCTTCCCGAGGCGATGCTCGACGCCGATGCGGGCCAGAAGGACTTCGTTGCCGAACTCAAGACTGCATCGCTGTGGGGCGACGCGTGGAAACGGTTCCGCCGCAACAAGTTGGCGCTGATCGGCATGGGTTTCATCACCCTGCTGATCCTCACCGCCATCTTCGCGGACTTCATCGCGCCCTATTCGATCACCGAGCGAGACTCCGGGCAGTTCCGGGCCCCGCCCTCGAGCGACCACTGGTTCGGAACCGACATCATCGGTCGAGACGTGTTCAGCCGGATCATCTACGGAAGTCGGGTCTCGCTGCGGATCGGCATCTTCTCGACGGTCATCGCGATGATCATCGGAATCCTCGTCGGCTCGTTCGCCGGATTCGTGGGTGGCAAGACCGAGGGATTCATCATGCGGTTGATCGACATGATGCTCTCGATCCCCTACATCATCCTCGCCATCGCGGTCGCGACGGTGTTCGGCCGGAGCGAGAACTCCGTGATCCTGGTGCTCGGTCTGACCGGCTGGTTGGCCGTGGCACGAATCGTGCGCTCGACCTTCCTCCAGCTGAAGAAGATGGAGTACGTCGAAGCCGCCCATGCGCTCGGATTCGGCAGGTTCCGGATCATGTACCGCCACATCCTGCCCAATGCGTTGCAGCCGATCATCGTGTTCGGCACGATCGCGATCGGCTCGACGATCCTCGCCGAGGCGGCCCTGTCGTTCCTCGGCGTCGGTCCGCAGGACCCGACTCCCGCATGGGGGCTGATGGTGTCGCAGGGCAAGGGTGACTTGGCCAATGCTCCGCACCTCACGTTGTTCCCGGGTCTTGCAATCGCCCTCACCGTGCTCGCATTCATCTTCATCGGTGACGGCCTACGCGACGCCCTCGACCCGAAAATGAAGGATCGCTGATGTCCGAGCTCCTCACGAACACGGTTCCCGATCGGCGCCGCAGCGCCGCGGCGGGCGAGCTGCTCCTTTCCGTCCAGGATCTCGAAGCCGTCTTCGAGACGGGCGACGGTGTCGTCCGTGCCGTCGACGGTGTCAGTTTCGATGTCCACCGCGGGGAGATCTTCTCGGTCGTGGGCGAATCCGGGTCGGGCAAGTCGGTCACGGCGATGACGATCATGGGGCTGCTCCCGACGGTCAAGGTCCGCAATGGATCGATCATGTGGAAGGGCCACGACCTGCTCGAGAAGAGCGAGAACGAGATGCGCAAGATCC
>NZ_JBAVYV010000517.1:0-7325 GCF_049588435.1 Ilumatobacter sp. | reverse complement strand
GCATGTACGAGGCCGGCTACCCGACCGGCGCATCGTCGGAGGCCGACTACTACGACTCGGGCGGCTCACGGACGGGTTGGTACGCACTCGCTGCGTTCCTGGCGTTGATCGCGCTCGTCGCCGGAGGCGTTCTGCTCTTCCAGGCGATCGGTCCCGGCGAGGACGCCGAACCCGGCCAGTTCATCCTCGACGACTACTCGGGACGATCGCTCACGATCGTGACCGCCGAGCTCGCCGAACTCGACCTGCAGTTCCGAACCGTCGAAGAGGAAGACGCATCGGTTCCCCCGAACTTCGTCGTGCGGACCGATCCGCCGGCCGGGTCGGTGGTGCTCGAAACCCAGGTCATCCTCGTCTACTTCAATCCGGATCCACAGCTGCAGAACGTCCCCAACGTCGTGGGCGACAACATCGAGCAGGCGCGCGCGGCGCTCGAAGCGGAAGGCTTCAACGTCGGTACCGTGACCGTCGACGACGATTCGGACAGCGCCGCCGGCACCGTGCTCGCGACCGAACCCGAAGCGGGGACTCCGGTCCCGCAGGGCACCACGATCGACCTCACGATCGCCGGCGAACCCGACACGTTCCCGGTTCCGGGCGTGGTCGGCCAGATCGAGCAGCTCGCGATCGACACACTCGAAGCACCGCCGGGAGAGTTCAACGTGGTCGTGCAACGAGTGGCGAGCGACACGATCGACGCCGGTTTCGTGGTCTCTCAGAGCCCACGACAGGAGGAACTCGTCGAAGCGGGCTCCACCGTCACACTCGAGGTGTCGAGCGGTCCGGCCCCGATCGTGGTTCCGACGGTCGAAGGGCTGTCCCAGAGCGCTGCCACGGATCGTCTCCGGTCGGCCGGATTCACGGTCGCCTCGCAGTTCCAGGACGTGAGCCCCGGAAGCTCGAGCGACGGTGTCGTCATCTCGCAGAATCCTGCCGCGGGAACCACTGCCGACATGGGAACGACGGTCACGATCACGGTCGGCCGAGCGCGGACGCCGGCGACCACGACGACCACCACGACGACGACCACGACGACCGTGCCACCGACCACGGCGGCGCCGACCACCACGGTTCCGCCGAGCAGTTCGACCGCGGCGCCCTAGCGTTGGACGTTCAGTCGAGTCGACGGAGCCAGTTCCGCAGCAGGTCGTGGCCCGACCCGGTGAGGATGCTCTCGGGGTGGAACTGCACGCCCTCCACATCGACGTCTCGATGACGGACGCCCATCACGACGCCGTCGGCGGTTCGCGCGGTGACCTCGAGCTCGTCGGGAATCGTGTCGGGAGCGAGGGTCAGTGAGTGGTAGCGCGTCGCGGTGAGCGGAGTCGGCAATCCGGCGAAGACGCCGACGTCGTCATGTTCGATCACCGACGTCTTGCCGTGCATCAACTCCGGCGCGCCGACGACCTCGGCGCCGTAGACCTGGCCGATCGCCTGGTGCCCCAGGCAGACACCCAACACGGGAATGCCGGCATCGGCGAACACCGTGACCGCCTCGCAGATGATCCCCGCCGACTCGGGACGGCCCGGACCCGGCGAGAGCAGCACTCCGTCGGGCGCCAGGGCGACCGCTTCGTCGATGCTCACCGCGTCGTTGCGGACGACGGCCGGGTCGGCTCCCAACTCTCCGAGGTACTGGACGAGGTTGTAGACGAAGCTGTCATAGCTGTCGATGACGAGCACGCTCATCGTCGTAGTCTGCCGCGCGCGTCACCGTGCACCCACCGCGATTGCAGACCCGATCCCGATCGGGAGCCGCCCCACGGGGTCGCCCGCGCCATCCAACCTCTCGATGGCGTATGCTGTTCGACCGATGGCACCTCCGAAGCGAAAGACGGGTGGCGGGCGAGTCACACCGAAGGGGACTCAGCCCGGCGAACGTTCTGCAGGGTCCTCCAAGGCCGAAGACCGCGAGGTCACCTCGTCGCGCACCACGGTTGCCGCGTCGTCGCGGTACACCCCCAAGCAACAGCGACGTCAGCTGATCCCCCCGAACCTGATTCCGATCATCATGTGCGTCCTGCTGATTGCCGGCGGACTCGTGATCATGGCGGGGTACCTCGTCGGTGACGCGTCACGATGGTTCACCGGGCTCGGCCTGGTGTGCATCCTGGGCGGCCTCTGGTTCGCCACCAAGTGGGAATAGCGGCCTCGGCTCGACCAACCCGTGTCGCCACCAGGTGGCCGCCACGTGAACGCTGAATGACGTCGATGTCATTCGGTCCCCAACTTGTCCACATTCTGTGGACAACTCAGTCGTAGAGCGGCGCGACTTCGATCATGTCCTCGAGGCAATGCCGCGGAGGCGGGGGGTCCTCGTCGGGTGCCATCGTCATCCGCATCTCCACGCCACACACGTCGCAGCGATAATTGCGCTTGATCTTGCGGAGTTCACCCGTCGGCGGCGGCTCGGGTGGCAGCCGCGTGAAGCTGCGGAGCATCCCGATCCCACTTTTCCACAGGACCCAGCCGATGAGCACGCCGATCGCCACCCAGATGATCGTCGAGACGGCGGGCATGAGTTCACGCTATCGAACGACCGGGACGGTGTGTGCCGGGCGTGACAGCGCGCTGACTCCGCCCCCTCATGCGAGGAGGTCGAGGATGTGGCGGAGGTCGGCGATCTCGGAATCGTCGAGGTGACGCGCGAACGCCGCCTGGACGGACCGTCGGTAGCTCACGTTCATCTCCCGCCACAACCGGCGTCCCGACTTGGTGAGTTCGACCTCCACCGCGCGCTTGTCGGCATCGTCGATGAGGCGGTGGCGCTTGATCCATCCCTCCTCCTCGAGGCGATCCAGACGGCGGCTGACGCTCGACGGCGGAAGTCGCAGGTCCGACGCGACGTCGAGTGGGCGGGCGCGACCGCCGAGTCGCTGCAGCGAGGTCAAGACGTCGAACCATCCGATCGTGATGTCCCATTCGGCGCGCAGGTCGTCGTCGATCGAACGTTCCAGTTGCCCGACGAGCGACTGCATCTCACGCCACGCTCCGACCCGGACGTTGTCGAGACGAGGCACCGTCGGGACGTCCGATCAGGCGGTGGCGCGAATCGCGGCGGCGAACGCTGAGACGGCTTCGTCGATGTCCGACTGGGTGACGATCAACGGAGGACTCCAACGGATCGTCTTGCGGTACGTACCCGCGAGCATCAGCAGCAGCCGGTTCTCACGCAGACAGTGATCGACCACCGCCTTGGCTCGCTCCGGGGTGTCGAATTCGGTGGCGATCATCAGCCCGCGCCCGCGTACGTGGAGCAAGGCCTGGTCGAGTTGCTGGAGGTTGAGCAGGGCGTCCTTCAACTGGTTGCCACGCGACTTCACGTTGTCGAGGAAGCCGGGCTCCTGCAGCACCTCGATCGTCGCGAGGGCCGCCGCGCAACCGATCGGGTTGCCGTTGGACGAGCCGCTGTGGCTTCCGGTCGCCCACTTCTCGTCGAGCTCGCGACGCGTGCCGAGCGCCGCGAACGGGAAGCCAGAGGCCATCCCCTTCGCCATGCAGATGATGTCCGGGGTGACACCCAGTCCCTCGCTCGCGAACATCCTGCCGGTGCGACCGAAGCCACTCTGCGTCTCGTCGGTGACCAACAGGATCCCGTGCTCCCGGCAGCGCCGTTCGATGCCCTCGAGGAAGCCCTTGGGCGTCGGAATGTACCCCCGCTCGCCGATGACCGGTTCGATGACACACGCCGCGATCTTCTCCGCCGACACCTGCGTCGACATGATGCGATCGAGGCCGCGCAGCGCACGGCTGACCTCGGCCTCCTGGTCGGATGCGTGCGGATCGGGGAACGGCGCGATGAACACCCCGCCCGGCAACGGTCCGTAGCCGGCGCGGTCGATCGCGCGACTACTCGACATGGCGAGCGTGTAGTGGGTGCGCCCGTGGAAGGCGCCGTCGAACGCGATCACGTTGCGCCGGTCGGTCGCGTGCTTCGCGAGCTTCACCGCCGACTCCACGATCTCGTCGGGTGTACTGCCGAAGTAGAACGTGTCGATTCCCTCGGGCGTGATCTCACCGAGCTTGTTGACGAGCGGCTCCAGCTTGTCGTGTCGATACACGTTGATCTGGGCGTGGATCATGCGGCCCGCCTGCTCGGCGATCGCCTTGGTGACCTTCGGGTGGGCGTGCCCCGTCGATGCAGCACCGAGCCCACCGGTGAAGTCGAGGTACTCGTGGCCGTTGATGTCGATCACACGGATGCCCATGCCGCGCTCGATCTGCAACTCCGTCGCCTTCGCCCAGACACTCGAGAGATGTGCTCCAGTTTCGGCCATCCGCGAAGCCTAAGGGAATCCGGTCCGCAGCGGCCGGACGCCGGACCCGGTCACACTCGACCGGGCCCGGCGGTCGGGCGTCAGAATGCGACGGCCGCGACCTCGTCGTAGGTGGCCGCGAGGTGGATCGTCATCTCGTCACGGACGTTCTCGGGAATGTCGTCGAGATCGACGCCATTGCGCTTCGGGAGCACGACCTCGGTGAGGCCCATCCGGTGCGCGGCGAGCACCTTCTGCTTGACACCACCGATCGGCATCACCTGACCCTGCAGGTTGATCTCACCCGTCATCGCGACCGACGACTTGACGGGCCGGTCGGTGAGCAGCGACACGAGCGCCGTCGTGATCGTGATGCCGGCCGACGGACCATCCTTGGGAACCGCACCGGCGGGGACGTGGACGTGGAACCGGCGACGCAGCGCTGCGTCGTCGAGACCGAGTTCGGCGGCGTGACTGCGCACGTAGTTCAGTGCGATCTGCGCCGACTCCTTCATCACGTCGCCGAGCTGTCCCGTGAGGGTGAGGCCGGGTTCGCTGTCGGGACCCATCGGGAACGCCGTCGTCTCGACGAACAGCACGTCGCCGCCCACGCCGGTGACCGCCAAGCCGGTCGCAACACCCGGCGCGGCGGTGCGCGCGACGATCTCGTCGTCGACCTTCGCTCGCCCGAGCCAGTCGACCAGGTCGTCGCGGCCGATCTCGAGCGGCGTCCCGGTTCCGGTGGCGACACGCGCGGTCACCTTCCGGACGAGACGGCCGAGTTCTCGTTCCAGCGATCGCACGCCCGCTTCGCGCGTGTACCCGCTGATGATCGAACCGATCAGTTCGTCGTCGACGATCACCTCGTCCGGGGACAGCCCGGCGCGCTCGATCTGGCGAGGCAGGAGGTAGCGGTTCGCGATGAACACCTTCTCGGCCTCGGTGTACCCGTCGAGCTGGATGAGATCCATCCGGTCGAGGAGCGGACCAGGAATCGTGTCCGCGACGTTCGCCGTCGCGATGAACACGACCTCGGAGAGATCGAGATCGACCTCGAGGTAGTGGTCGCGGAAGGTGTGGTTCTGTGCCGGGTCGAGCACCTCGAGGAGTGCCGCGGTCGGATCACCGGACCAGCCACCGGCCGTCAACTTGTCGATCTCGTCGAGCAGGATCACGGGATTGATCGTCCCCGCCTCCTGGATCGCCTTCACGATCCGGCCCGGCTGCGATCCGACATACGTCCGGCGGTGCCCGCGGATCTCGGCCTCGTCGCGCACTCCGCCGAGCGCCACGCGCACGAACTCGCGCCCCATCGACCGTGCGATCGACTCGCCCAGCGATGTCTTGCCGACCCCGGGAGGCCCGACCAGCGTCAACACCTGGCCCTCGCCTCTCCGATTGTCACGATCTCGGACGAGCTTGCTGCTGTCAGACGCTGGTCGATCGTGACGCCATGCTCGGTCGCTGGCGCTCCCGTCGCGGGCGCGATCCTCGCCGTCCTGTGCGGCCCGGTCTCGGACGCTGCCCCGTACGTCGAGGCCACGATCGTGGCGGAGCTTGCGGGCGGCGAGGAACTCGACGATGCGTTCCTTGACGTCGTCGAGGCCGTAGTGATCGGCGTCGAGGATCTCCTGCGCCTCGTCGAGATCGAGCGTGTCGTCGGTCCGCTCACCCCACGGCATCTCGAAGATCCGATCGAGCCACGTGCGCACCCAGCCGTGCTCGGGAGACTGCTCGCTCATCCGCTCGAACCGGTCGAGTTCCTTGGACACGAACGTCTTCACGCCGTCGGGGGCATCGAGGTCGTCGAGGCGCGACCGGTAGTCGCCGACCACGTCGTCGTTGCCCTCGCCGAGTTCCTTGCGGATCGCGTTGAGCTGCTGGCGCAACATGAACTCCCGCTGCTGCTTGTCCATCCCTTCGCTCACGTCGTTGCGGATCGTCTCGGCGACCTGCAACTCGTTCAGATGGCCGCGCGCCCACGAGTGGATCGCATCGACCCGGTCGGACACCTCGACGGCCTGCAACACGCGCAGCCGATCGTCGTCGGAGAACTCGGCCCACAGCGCAACCGAATCGGCGAGGCGCCCGGGAGCGTCGACGGTGCGGAGCAGTTCGGGAAGCCGGCGCGAGTGGCGCAGCTCGGCGATCAGTTCGAGGGTGGCGCGCAGCTCGCGGGTGGCCGCTTCGACGCTCGACGACACGACACCGTCGATCACCGGCTCGACCAGTGCGAACGTCGCAGCGCCGGCCGTGGTCTCGACCGATGTGACCCGGGCACGTCGCTCGACCTGAACGATCGCGGCGGACTCGCCGGTCGGGAGATTTCCGACGTTGGGAACACGCGCGACGACCGCCAGGTCGCGTTCATCCCCTCCGGTCAGCGCGATCCGACCATCGGACTCGCCGACGGCGGCCTCGACGGCACGACGGAGTTCGTCGGTGCCGAGGGTGAGGGTCACCGTGGCTCCGGGGAGCACGGCGGCGGGAAGGTGGGCGAGCGGAAGGCGGACGGTGGTGGACGATTCGACGGTGGTCTGCTCAGACATACCGACACGGTATGGGGAGAAACCTTGAGTCACACTCACTCAAGGCTTCGCGATCATTCGAAGCCGGCGGCGACCTCCAGGGCGTCGCTCCACGAGACGCCGTCGGCGAGCGAGCCGCGCATCTTCATCACCCACCGGGGAGCATTGACCCCCAGCGCCCCGTGCAGGCGATCGCCCCGGCGATAGAGGGCGAGGAACTTCCCGTCGGCGACGGCGCCGGCGGCGACCACGACTTCGTCGTCCGGTGACGCCCGCCCGAGGAACTGCACGCGGATGTCGAACTGATCGCTCCAGAAGAACGGAACGGGCGCGTAGGGCGCAGGCTCTTCGCCTCGCGCGACCGCGAGCAGATTCTTCGCGGCTGCGGCCCCCTGTTCCGCGGCGTTGGTCCAGTGCTCGACGCGCATCTCCTCGTCGAACAACGAGTTCGGCCAGCGCAGGACGTCGCCCGCGGCGTAGACGCCGGGGCGGACGGTCCCGTCGAGGCGGCGTGCGTTGAGCGTCTCGTCGCACACCACCC
>NZ_JBAVYV010000516.1:0-18113 GCF_049588435.1 Ilumatobacter sp. | reverse complement strand
GAGCCAGGGTCCGTCGCGGCGAAATCCCGGACGCGGAACCGATCGGCCGAAGGGCTCGGCGGGAGCGCCGAAGGGTCTCGGTGGCCGTCAGGTCGAGGGACGTCAGGCGGTGCGCGAGATGCTGATCGCCGGGCGGCGCAAGGTGTACGAGATCTGGATCAGTTCGGAGTTGGAAGGCGATGCGGGTGTCGACGACATCGTCACGATCGCCAACGCGCAGCGCGTCAACATCGTGTACGTCGCCAAGGGTCGGTTGGAGAAGGAGGCCCGCAGCGAGGCGCCCCAGGGTGTGCTCGCGACCGCCGCCGAGCTCCCCGAGGCCGATCTCGGCGATCTCCTGCGTGGCGACGGGAAGATCTCGCCGTTCCTCGTCGCCGTCGACGGCGTGACCGACCCCGGCAACCTCGGTGCGATCGTGCGCAGCTGCGACGGCGCCGGTGTGACCGGCATGTTGCTGCCGCGACATCGAGCCGTCCACGTGACCCCGACGGTCGCGAAGGCCGCAGCGGGAGCGGTCGAGTTCGTCCCGATCGCGCTCGTGCCCGGATTGCCGGCCGTGCTCAAGCAGATCAAGGAGCACGGGATCTGGATCGTCGGACTCGACGATGCGGCCGACACCGATCTGTTCGAACTCGGCGATCTCGCCGCCGAGCCGATCTGTCTCGTCCTCGGTGCCGAGGGAGCCGGCCTGTCGCGGCTGGTCCGCGAGCGCTGCGATTCGATCGTGTCGATCCCGATGCTCGGTGGCGTCAGTTCGCTCAACGTGTCGGCCGCCGCCGCGCTGTCGACCTACCAGGTCACCCAGATCAGGTCGCGCGTCAGCCGCTGAGTCGACGCTGCCCGAGCGCCAGGAGCGGGTTCGGGCACCTCGAGGTTCTCGTCGCGGATCTCGTCGGAGTCCGGGACGAAGCGCGACGAGAAACCTGGGACGCGGTCGTGGTCAGTGGGTCGGCCAGGTGGCGACGGTTTCGTAGCGGGCGCCGTCGGGGGTGAGCGTGCTCGCCACCAGGGCGATCTCGTCGACCTCGAACGACTCGTCGAAGCGCCGACCTGCGCTCCGAGCAGGTCGGGCCCGTTTCGCGAGTCGGGCGACCGTGATGTGTCCGAGGAATCGTCTCCGGATCGCTTCGGTTCCGAGTCCCCGAGTTGCTTCGACCACGGTCGCGGCGAGGTCGTCGACGCCGGTCACCGGGACGATCAGCGAGCGTTCGGTCGGCAGGTCGAACGAGGGTCCCAGCACCGCTGTGGCCGTCGGGTAGTGATGTTCGTCGAGGGCGTCGGTCACCTCGTCCTCGTCGGCGTCACCGAGGAAACGCACGGTGATGTGGAGGTTCTCGGTCGGAAGCCAGCGCACCCCCTGGTCGCGCGGCCGCTCGATCTCGCTGAGCGCGTCGACGACGTCGGCGGGCGGCCAGATGGCGACGAACAGCCGGGTCACTGCTGCGAGAGGATAGAGGCTCAGCTGTGGTCGCCGGTATTCTGTCCGCTCCGCCGGGTTAGCTCAGTTGGTAGAGCACTTGACTTGTAATCATGTGGTCGCGAGTTCGACTCTCGCACCCGGCTCTGGGGATGCACTTGTCCGTCTCACCCCCAACAACACGCGTGAACGATGGAGAACGAGATGAGCGGAACGACATGGACGTCGGGTGAGGCCACGGCCACACTCGGGGCGATGCGATCGGTCGCGGCGACCGGGGGTGAGCTGGGCCCGGTGGAACGCAGCCTGATCGAGGGTGCTGCGGCGCATGTGTTCGAGGTCGGCGTCGAGGTGGACGCGTTGTCGAAGGTGTCTCCCGTCGAGCTCGCTGAAGCGGTGACGGACGCGGAGAAGCGTGCGACGGTCACGCAGTTCTTGGTGTTGGTGCCCTATGCGGACATGAAGGTCGAAACGCCGGAGGTCGATGCGGTCGATGCGTTTGCTGCTGCCCTCGGTGTGTCGCCGGGGTCGTTGAAGGATCTGCACAACACGCGCAAGCACCACATCAAGCGTCTGATCCTCGATTATGGGCGTCGTTCGTTCGAGGCGTTCTCGGAGAACTCGCCCTATGGCCCGGTGCGTCTCGCTGCTCGCTCAGCGCGCCAGACGACCGTCGGTGACAAGCACCTCGCGGAGCGTTTCGTCGCGCTCGGCGAGTACGCGGAGGACACGCTCGGTCGAACGTTCTTCGACTTCTACCGGGCCCGTGGCTTTGCGTTGCCGGGAGAGCCGAAGAGTCTCGGTGGGGAACTTCTCGTCACCCATGACTCGTCGCACATCCTCGGTGGCTTCAACACTGATGGGACGGGCGAGATCAACGTGGCGGGGTTCGAGGCCGGGATGAGTCGGTCGGGCTTCGGCTACGAGTTGCTGATGGAGGTACTCCTCGACTTCCACGTCGGCATCAACGTCGGGGGCCAGGCCGCCGGGATCGAATCCAAGACCGGTGAGATGAACCCGGACACGATGATGGTCGGAATCGCACGCGGGCTCGACTGCAATGTCGACCTCATCGGCGACTGGGACTTCTGGTCAGTCGCGGACCAGTCGGTTCTCGAGCTGCGCGAGCGGTACAACATCGTCGGCGCCGGGCCAGTCGTACAACCGGTCCCCGGATTCCAGCAACAACCCTGACCTGTCCGCGCTGCTACGGCTCGACTCTTCGGTGGATGGCGAAGCGTCGACCCGTGATCGACGCGGGCGAGATGCGCACGAAGTACGGCTTGCGCTCGGGATGCCACGTGTCGAGCTCGACGTTGAGCAGCCGGAACAGCTCGTTGTGGTCCACGACGAGCGATGCGTGCCCCTTGACGACGACGCTCCACGCCGCGTGCTCGTAGTAGTCGAAGGAGTCGGCCTCGAACGCCACGATGGGCTCGTTCATCAAGCTCTCCAACTTGGCGCCGGCCGCAGTCCGCAACAGCACGCGACCCTCGTCGATCACGAAGTTGACGGGGAAGATGTCGACCCCGCCTTCGGGGAGTTGCACGGCCAGTCGCCCGACGTCGGCGCCGTCGAGCAGGTGGAGACACTCCGACTCGCTGAGTTCGACGGTCGATGAAGGATCGCGACGATTGGCGGGTTGTTGGATCGGTGCATCCGAAGTTGCCATGGTCCGATCCCAGCACGAACAGCCGCCGAGCGGAAGAGCCGAACGTCCCGACAGGGCGAGCAGGGATGCCGGCCGGCTGATCAAGCTCGGCAGGTTCGGGCAACCGTCCGAGATCGCGGAGGCTGCGTTTGTGGCTGTGATCGGGGCCCCTCGTGCCCGGTGTCCGGCGACACGCGAAGAGGGTTGTTTCGGCAACAGTCGCGATATATCGTGAGTGTTGCTTGGAGAACTCACTCGAGGCGTCGAACACACACGAAGGACATCGACCACAACACGATGAGAGAACGATCACGACACGACGACACGATGACCGGCGGCCAACACCGAGGTCACGCGAGTGCCACCCCGAACGAGACCCACGACCGAGACGGCGAACGACGCCGGAGACGAGGACACGACATGACGGAGAACGAACGAAACGACGAAGGATTCGACCGGCGATCCGGTCACGGGTCGCACGGCCATGGACCCGGGCGTGGACGGGGCGGTCGAGGCCGCGGCCGAGGCGGCCGCTCGAAGGCGAAGCGCGGCGACATCCGAGCCGCGGTGATCGCGCTCCTCGCGGAGCAGCCGATGCACGGCTATCAGATCATGCAGGAGCTGAGTGAACGCACCGGTGGAACGTGGCGCCCGAGCGCCGGTTCGGTGTACCCGTCGCTGCAGCAACTGGCCGATGAGGGACTGATCGTCAGCAACGATGACGATGGTCGAAAGGTTTTCGATCTCACCGATGACGGTCGCACGGCCGCCGCAGCCGCGGCCGAGCAGGCGCCCCCGTGGGAGCAGTTCACCACGTCCGACAACTCGGTCGACCTCCGGGACGCGATGGCAGCCGTTGCGGCTGCCACTCGTCAGGTCGCGACGATGGGCACCGCCGAGCAGTCGACCAAGGCGCATCAGGTCCTGACCGACGCCCGCAAGGCGCTCTACGAACTCCTCGCCGAGTAGCCGCTGCCGCGGGTCGGCACCGCTGGGTGCCGCGTCGCCGGGAGAGGCCGGTGGTACGTCTTTCGACCGGTTGCCGAGGGAGCTCGCGCTCCGGCGACGCCTGAGTCGCTCACGAAGTCCACACCCCCGGACGCGTTCTGCGCCCCACAGCCGACAGCGAACCAACGCGCGCGGCCGCGGTCAACGGCGGAACGGCGTTCTACATGGCCATCGACGACACGGATCAGGGCGACTACCTCGCCGCTGATGGTGATACCAGCGAAGACGGTCCGGCCGCGACGACCCGCAGCGGGTGCTCGAGCCCGAGGACCTGATCGCCGAGCGCCTCGTCGACGAGGACGACCTCGGTCGCGGGCCAATGCGTCATCGAGTTCGCCGAGGACGGCGCCGACATTCCGGAGGGCTGATCTGCCTGGTTCCGGCAGGACTAGCGTTCAACACACAACCGAGGATGGAAGGGACGAACACCCCATGGATCTCAGGCAGAAGCTGATCGACCTGGCACGCGAGGCAACGGGGGATCAGACGATCACCGTCGCCGGTGACTTCCAGCCGAAGGGCATGACGTGGAAGGTCGCTGCAGGCGGCGCGGCCGGCTCGGTTCTCGGCGATGCGGTCGGCGGCGACGTCGGCCAGTCCATCGGGAGCATGGCCGGATACACGGCAGGCCGCTACGCAGCCACGTCGGGCGAGTTGCCCCCGGTGATCATCCTCGCGGCATCGCCCGAGAAGCTGTACCTGATGACGTCGAACAACGCGAAGGGCATCATCCTCGTCAAGCACCTGCTTCTCATCGACACGCTGGATCGAGCGAACCTCACCGTCGAGATGCACCAGAAGATGACCGTACGCACCGCGATCATCACCGACTCGTCGACCGGTCACGAATACAAGATCGAGGGCAAGCGGATCCTGTTCCACCACATGAACGACATGCTCGACGCGCTCGGCGTGCACGACTCCGACGACGCCGAACATCAGACCGCCGTCCTGGCCGAGTGACACCGTTCTGACCGTCGCTGTCGGGTCGAGCTGTCGCCTTCCGTGCACGACGAAGGAGTTTGGAGTACACCGTGATCCTTGGTTGGCGAAGCCGCGACGATGACGTATACCCACCCGTGGGGGCGTCGGCTTTGCCGTATCCTCCACCATTTTTCCGGTGGTTTCCCGCAGCTCTGGGCGCGGCGTGCGTCCTGACGCTGAGCGCCTGCGGCAGCGACGAGAAGGGCCACGACCCACCCGCCTCCGCGACGTCGATCGATGATCGAGCGTTTCGAGAACGGATCGAGGACATTCAGAGCGCGGTCACCGACTGGGAGTCCGCCGAGTCGATCGGCGAGGCGCAGGCCGCGGCCGAGACCGCAGCGAATCTCGTCGTCGGACCAGGTGGGCCGGGATACGGCGATCGTGACGGAGACGGGACGATCGGTGGCGATGTGGATGTCGGGTTGCTGTCGGGCATCGACGGTGCACCGGTCGGGGTGGCGGTGGATCTCGCAGCGAACCCGTGCGTCACCCGTGATGTCCTCGGCGCGACCGTGGACGACCCGGCGGCCGGATGGGCGGAGATGAATGCGGCCATCGACGCGTGGCGACCGGACGACAACACGATGCCGACCCTCGCCAGCCATCCGATGCGGGTGGTCGGTTGGTCCACGTTCACGCTCGCATCCGATGACCTCGACGAGGCCCACGAATACGCCGGCCACGCTCAACTCCACGTCGACGTGTCGCGCGAAGCCCTCGACTGCTGACCGATCGTCGCGGCTCAGCCGTCGCGCTGATCGTCGGACCGGTGCGGGTGCGCCATCCGGCGCGGATCGACCCACCGGTCGAAATTGTCGGGATCGACGTCCGCGACATCGGCTGCGGCCTCCCGGAGGGTGACACCGTGCGCGGCCGCGTGCTGCGCGACCTTCGACGCGAGGTCGTACCCGACGTGGGGGACCAAGGCCGTGACCAGCGCGAGGTTCGTGCGCAGGTTCTCGTCGATGCGGGCGGCGTTCGGTTCGAGTCCGGCGAGGCATCGATCGGTGAACGAGTCGAGTGCGGTGGCGAGCAGATCGATGCTGTCGAGGGTGGCATGGAGGATGATCGGTTTGTACGTACTGAGCTCGAAACTGCCCTGGGATCCGGCGAATGCGACGGTCGCGTCGTTGCCGAACACGTGGGTCGCCACCATCGTCAGTGCTTCCGCCTGCGTCGGGTTGATCTTGGCGGGCATGATGCTCGAGCCCGGTTCGTTGGCCGGGAGGATCAGCTCGCCGATGCCGTTGCGTGGTCCCGATCCCAGCCATCGGACGTCGTTCGCGATCTTCATGCACGCGAGCGCCAGACCGCGGACCGATGCACTCACTGCGACCATCGCATCGTGACTCGCCGTGGCGGCGAGCGGGTCGTCGGCCGCCGTCAGGTCGTGGCCCGTCATCTCGCCGAGTCGTGCCGCCACGGCAGCCCCGAAGCCGTCCGGCGCGTTGAGGCCGGTGCCCGTCGCCGTCCCACCGATCGCCAGCGCGTGGAGGATCGTCTGTGCGCTCGCGATCGATGCCCGCGCCCCGCGGAGTTGGGTCTGCCAGCTGCGGAACTCCTGGCCGAGCGTCACGGGTGTCGCGTCCTGCAGGTGCGTTCGTCCGACCTTGACGACGTTGCCGTGGCGCTCGCGCAGGTCGTCGAGAACCTCCACCGCGTGATCGATCGCCGGGTACAGCTGCGCGTGCAGTGCACCGATCGTCGCGAGGTGCATCACGGTCGGGAAGACGTCGTTGCTGGACTGGCTCGCGTTGACGTGGTCGTTCGGATGGACGGGATGCTTCGTCCCGAGTGGCTCGCCGGCGCGCTGGTTGGCGCGGTTGGCGATCACCTCGTTCGCGTTCATGTTGGTCTGTGTCCCCGAACCGGTCTGGAACACGACGAGCGGAAAGTGCGCGTCGAGATCGCCGCCGGCGACCTCCGCGGCAGCCCCGTCGATCAGGTCCGCGACGTCGGCGTCGAGCACGCCCGCGTCGCGGTTCGCTGCCGCAGCGGCGCGCTTCACCAGACCGAGTGCCTCGATGACCTCGCGTCCCCAGACGTGATCGGGGTGTCCGGCGGGGAAATTGTGGAGGCTCCGTTCGGTCTGCGCTCCCCACAACCGGGACGATTCGATCTCGACCGAACCCAGCGAGTCGGACTCGGTGCGGACGTCGGCTCCGTCGCTCACCGCACCACCAGGACCGGACACGGTGCGTGCTCCACGATGTAGCGGGCGGTCGAGGGGTCGAAGATCCGTTCCCAGAACCCCTTGTGGCTCGATCCGATGACGATCATGTCGACCTCGCGCTCCGCAGCGATGCCGCAGATCACCTGGCCCGGATGACCCACCCCCGTTGCGGTCTCGACATCGACGGGCAGGTCCCGACCGACCTCGTCGGCACTGGCTTGCGCTGCGCGTTGGGCCTCGTCGTCGAGCCTGCCGGTGAGCGCCGAGGCGGTCGGAACCGCTCCGACACCGAGGCCCGGGACGACGAGCGGTTGGTAGCGGCCGACGGAGGCAACCGTGTAGTCGTGGTCGGGGCCGAAGTGCCCGAACGCCACCTCGGCGGCTTCGCGCGATTCCGGCGTTTCGTCCACCGCGATCAGGACTTTCATCGTGGGGATGGTCGCGAACTCTGACGTCATGGTGGGTGCTCCGAATCGGGCCTTCCCAGCTTCGCGCGTGCGCAAACGTGCGGTGGACCGTGGCGTGTCCTCATGAACGTGTGGAGCGCGGGTGCGCGTCGTACGATTCCGCAACCACTCACGTCGAAGGGCGCCATCGTGAAACGACTCACCATTCTTCTTCCGGTTCTCCTGCTCGCCGTGGCGGCATGTGGATCCGACTCGTCCGGCTCCGACGAGGCCACGATCCAGCTCACCGGAAATCTCACGTATCCGCAGCGGATCGCGCTCGTTCCCGGCGGCGTCGCGACGGTCACGCTCGAAGACGTGTCCCTGGCCGACGCGTCGTCGACGGTGGTCGCCGAGCAGACCATCGAACTGGGAGATCAGCAGGTTCCGATCCCGGTCGAGTTGAACGTCGACCCCTCCGACCTCGAGCCGACCGGCTCGTACTCGGTGCGCGCGTCGATCAGCGGTCCCGACGGCTCGCTGATCTGGACCACCGATACCGCGAACCTGATCGACCCCGAATCAACCGACGACATCGACCTCGGCGACATCGTGCTGGTCCAGGTCGGGGGAGACTCCCAGCCGTCGGACGGTTCGACCTCGACGGGCGACGCATCCGGCCTGGTCGGCGGATGGACCGTCACCGAGATCGACGGGGAAGCCCCCGTGGCCAACACGCCGGCGACGCTCTCGTTCGGCGAGGACGGGAGCCTCAGCGGCAACGCCAGCTGCAACTCGTACACGACGTCGTACTCGACGGACGGCGACTCACTCGTGCTCGAGCAGATCGCGAGCACGATGATGCTGTGCGAGCCGAACATCACCGATCAGGAGGCCGCGTTCCTCGGGATCCTCGGTGATTCCCCGACCTTCGTGCTCGCCGAGAACGGTTCGGTGCTGACCATCGAATCCGCATCGGGTTCCACGTTGCTGGCGCAGCGCTGAACGTCCCGAACGGCCACCGAACACCGCCCGGCTGAATTCGCGAACGACCCCGGCGAAGCCTCGAAGGGAAGTTCGGTCGCGTCGTGGAGAATGGAGAGGTCGCATCACCCGCGGGGTCCGATCTCGCCGACGATGCCGACACGATGACCGCGCTGGGTTCGACGGGTCGTCTGGTTTCGGCGGACCATGTCGGTCACGCCGACCGAAGACGGACAGGCGGCGCTCGACGAGTTGATCCCGGACGGCGACGAGTTCGCCCCGTGTCTCCGCCGCTTCGCTGCGCTCACCGTGCTGTCGGGAAGCATCGCGGCCGTCGGTCTGCTCTCCGACTCGGCCGCGGTCGTGATCGGAGCCATGCTCGTCGCCCCGCTGATGGTGCCGATCACGGCAGCTGCCGCGGCGACCGTGCGCGCGCAGAACGACAGGCTGATCCGGTCGGTGCTCGTGATCTCCCTCGGGGTGCTCCTGGCCGTCGCCGTGGGGTGTCTGAGCTGCGCGGTCGCCGGGTTCGACATCGTGTCCGAGGCCGATCTACCCGGTGAGGTCGCCAACCGGACGCTCCCCGGCCTCCTCGACCTGGGGGTTGCGATCACCGCCGGTGCCGCTGCCGGCTACATCAGCACGCGGCAAACGACGACGTCCGCGCTGCCCGGCGTCGGCATCGCCGTGGCCCTCGTCCCGCCCCTCGCGACCGTCGCAATCCTGATCCAGCTCGGTCGACCTCGGCCGCGCGGAACGCGTTCTTGCTGTTCATCACGAACCTCGCGGCGATCGTGTTCGCCGCATCGGCTCCTCGGTGACGACGCCCGCAGGCTCGGAAGTAGCGTGATGGGCATGGTCTCCGTCGACGCGTCCACCACCCTTCCCACCGTCCGCTCGTACATCGACGGTCGCTACGTCGACTCCACGTCCGGCGAGACGTTCGATGCCGTCTACCCGGCCACGAACCGCACGATCTGCGTGGTGGAACAGGCAGGCGACGCCGAGATCGAAGCGTCCGTCGAGGCGGCGCAGCGCGGGTTCGAGACATGGTCTGTGATGCCTGCGATCGAGCGAAGCCGGATCCTGTCCCGAGCGGTCGCGATCATCCGTGAGCGCAACGACGAACTCGCCGCACTCGACACCCTCGACACCGGCAAGCCGATCGCCGAGACGACGACCGAGGACGTCGTCACCGGTGCCGACGTGATCGAGTTCTACGCCGGTCTCGTCCCGACGCTGCACGGTGAGACGATCGACTTCCCGGGGCAGGGGTTCGCCCGGATGAAGCGGGAGCCGCTCGGAGTCTGCGTCGGAATCGGTGCATGGAACTATCCGATCCAGATCGCGATGTGGAAGTCGGCACTCGCGCTGTCGTGCGGGAACGCGATGATCTTCAAGCCGGCCGAGATGACCCCGATCTCCACGGGCGTCCTCGCCGAGATCTACTCCGAGGCGGGCGTTCCGGACGGTGTGTTCAACGTGCTGCAGGGTGACGCGCGGGTCGGCCAGGCTCTCGTCCGTCATCCGGGTGTCGCGAAGGTGTCGCTCACCGGTGAGGTGTCGACCGGCAAGGCGGTGATGTCCGACGCGGCGGCGACGTTGAAGGGGGTCACGCTCGAGTTGGGCGGAAAGTCGCCGATCGTCGTGTTCGACGATGCCGATCTGGACAGCGCCCGGAACGCCGCGCTGACGAACAACTTCTACTCGACCGGTCAGGTGTGCTCGAACGGAACCCGCGTCTTCGTCCAGCGCGCGGTGTACGAGGAATTCCTCGCGCCGATCGCGGAGCGGGTCGCGGCGCTGAAGGTCGGTGACCCATTCGATCCGGACACCACGATCGGACCGCTGGTGAGTGCCGAACACCACGACAAGGTGATGCGTTTCATGAAGTTGGCTCGTGACTCCGGCGCTCGGCACATCATCGGGGGGGACGTCCCGACCGATCCTGCGTTGGCGGGCGGGAACTACGTGATGCCCGCGGTGTACGCGGACTGCACGGACGACATGGAGTTCGTGACCGATGAGGTCTTCGGCCCGCTGATGGCGGTGCTCCCGTTCGACACCGAGGACGAGGTCGTGGGTCGCGCGAACGCGACGCCGTACGGATTGGCGGCTGCCGTGTTCTCCAGCGATTTCGCCCGGGCGAACCGGGTTGCCAACTCGTTGCAGGCAGGCTCGGTGTGGATCAACGACTACGGAACGTTGCCGGCATCGCTCCCGTTCGGTGGGTACAAACAGTCGGGCATCGGTCGCGAGAACGGCGCCAACGCGATCGAGCACTACACCCAGGTCAAGATGATCTACAGCTCGATCGTGGACGTCGATCGGTACATGTGACCCGCTGAGCCTCGCTCCCCGGATCGGGAAGACCCGGGTTGCGTCAATCGGACACGAGTTCGCGGACGCGGGCGAGCAGCACGTCGAGAGCCGGTCGGTTGAGGCCGCCCTCGGGGATGATCACGTCGGCGTTGCGCTTGCTCGGTTCGATGAAGCGTTCGTGGGCGGGCTTCACGGTCGACAGGTATTGCTCGATCACCGAGTCGGCGGTTCGTCCCCGTTCGGCCACGTCGCGGCGGAGGCGACGGATCAGTCGGATGTCTGCAGCGGTGTCGACGAAGATCTTCAGATCGAAGCGTTCGCGGAGCGCGCGGTCGTACAGAACGAGGATTCCGTCGACGACCACGATGCGGTTCGGACGAACTTCTCGGGTCTCCCCGGATCGGTTGTGGTCGACGTAGTCATAGATCGGTACATCGACGCTCGCACCGTTGGCCAACGCGGCGAGGTGGTCGTTGAGCAACGGCCAATCGAACGCATCGGGGTGGTCGTAATTTGCCTGACTCCGCTGTTCGAGCGACTCGCCGCTGCGGCCGAGGTAGTACGAGTCGAGCTCGATCAGCGAGAGATGCTGTTCACCGGTCATCTCGGCCAGGCGCTCGGAGATCGTCGTCTTTCCCGAGCTACTGCCGCCCGCAACGCCGATCAGGAAGGGTCGTGACACGGCCAGCAGCATAGGTCGCCGAACAAAGCCGTCGGTTTGCTGGTCGCGAGAGCGTCCGGAACACGTCCGATCCGGCATCGCGCGGGTGAGATCTCGCCGACAATTTCGGCTGGTGCTTGTAATTTGCGTTCCGGGCGGGCCAACCTGTCTGTTGATGCTGTCCGAACGTCATGCCGCCATGCTCGATTTCGAACGATCGTGGTGGAACAACGACGAACCTCGTGACCAAGTGATCCGCGCGCGCTTCCAGTGCTCGCCAGATGAATATCATGCAGAACTGACCACGGTGCTCGACGACCCGGCGGCGATGGATCACGACCCGCTCGTGGTGCGTCGACTCAAGCGGCTGCGTCTGCGGGCGCGCAAACTGCGTCACGACGGAGCCGGCTTGGCTTCGTCGGGAGGCGGAGAAGGACATCACGCATGACGAACGAAGATTCCACACTCGGAACGACCCGGCGAACACCACGCCAGGGGATGGGCGGATCGCCCGTCGGATCGTGGCTCACGATCGCGCTCGCCGTGATCGCGGTGGTGATCGGCTTCCTCATCCTGAACAACATCACCGATGACGGTGACGCGTCGGGCACCGAGACGAGCGCCGAACCGGCCGACGACGAAACCGTCGGGACCGGCACCGGACCCGTCATCTCCGTCGACGTCCCGACGACCGAAGCGCCGACGACCAGCACGACCGTGCCGCGGGTGACCACCGGAGCATCGGTCATCGTGGCCAACGCCAACACCGTCGGTGGTTCGGCGGGCAACATGACCAAGACCCTCGAACTCGCCGGCTACACGGTGGTCGATCCGGTCGATGCGAGCGGGCCGAACATCACCGAGTCGATCGTCTACTACGACGAGGCGCAAGCCGGTGCCCAGGACGTAGCGAATTCGGTGGCCCGAGACCTCGGTGGTGTCGAAGTCCTCGTTCTGCCCAGTCCGGCACCGACCGCGAGCGGTGACATCGGCGACGCCGGGGTGCTGGTTCTGCTCGGTGACGACCAGGCGGGCAAGACTCTCGAGGAACTCAGCGGTTCGAGTGGCGAGGCCACCACCGAGGCCCCCGACCCGGCGGCCGACGTCCCGGCCACGGCTCCGGCGGACAGCACCGCAACCACCGAAGCCGGCTGACGCCGCCGCTGACCATCGAGCGGTCCGGCGTTCGCCGACACCACGTGTCAACTGGGGTCAGGGTCGGTTTAGGGGGTGGACGCCGGCACCGATCCGGGGTCGGCCGTCACGGCGGTGACGTCGTCGGAGGTCAGCCGAGTCGTGCGCGGAGCAGGTCGGCGACCGCGCTCTCGATGCAGCGCATGGGCTCGGCGAACGCGGCGTCGGTGCCGAAGCGCGTGCTGAGCACCGCGACGTCGAGCGAGTCGACGTGGTGACCCAGCGAGGCGAGGTCGGCATCGCCGACCACGGCGGCCACCGGGATCCCCGCGTCGGTTCCGAGCTCGAGCATCCCGCCGACGACCTTGCCGGCGAAGCTCGTCGCGTCCAACCGACCCTCGCCGGTGACGATCAGGTCGACGCGTTCGGGATTGTCGATGTCGAGGTGGTCGAACACGCCGAGTTCATCGGCCACGAGCTCGACACCCGGGATCAGCCGACCGCCGAGCGCGGCGAGAGCCCCGCCGAGTCCGCCGGCCGCACCTCCCCCTTCGACGGCGGTGACGTCGAAGTCGAAGTCCTCGTCGAACATCTGCACCAGACGGTCGAGCCGTCGTTCGAGGAGCTTCACCTCCGAACGTGACGCGCCCTTCTGCGGACCGAAGACCGATGCGGCGTCGGTGAACGTGGTGGTGACATCACAGGCGACGAGCAACTCCACCTGCTTGAGACGTGCGATCGCGGAGATCGCCCGAATCGCACCGAAGCCGCCGTCGGTCGTCGCCGAGCCGCCCAGCCCGACGATGATCCGCTTCACTCCCGCATCGAGCGCATGGTCGATGAGTTCGCCCGTTCCGGTGGTCGTCGCGTCGAGCGCCTGATTCACATCGGCACCGCCGGCGAGCACCAGCCCGCTCGCCCGCGCCATCTCGATCACTGCCGTGTCGCCGGACAGCCGCCATCCGGCGGTGACGGGATCGCCGAGTGGACCGGTCACGGTGGACCGGCGGTTCGCGCCGCCCAGCACGTCGAGGAGCCCGTCGCCACCGTCGGCCATCGGGATCTCGATGCAGTCGATGCCGAGTTCCCAACAGGCATGGCCGATCGCCGCTGCGACGTCGCGGGCGCTGACCGACCCCTTGAACTTGTCGGGCGCGGCGAGCACTCGCATGGCGGGCAACCTACTGGGAAGCGCGCGTCCCGATCGGTCCGCTCAATCCCGACCGGACAGGTAGGGATTGGCGGTAGAATTCCGGACATGGCTGCGACCGTTCGAATCCCCACCACCATGCGTCCGTTGACGGGCGGCGACAAGCAGGTCGCGGTCGAACCGGGCTCGCTCGGCGACGTGATCTCGGCGCTCGACTCGGCGCACCCCGGCATGCGCGATCGCCTCCTCGACGAGGACGGTTCGCTGCGCAAGTTCGTCAACGTGTTCGTCGACGACGACGATGTCCGCTACCTCGACGGTCTCGACACGGCGGTCGGCGACAACATCACCGTTTCGATCATCCCCGCGGTCGCCGGCGGCTGACCCGGAGTGGGTCGGACCCACCCCGACCCACCCCGTCACGCTCCGCCACATCCGTAGGCTGAGCCGATGATCGTGGGGAACGACCCTCTCGCCGTCGCGGCGTCCTGATGGAACGGGCGCGCACCGACCGATTCGTCGTCACTCGGGTGTCCGGTCGCGGCGTGGAGCGAACCGTCCACCAACGCCCCGACGAGCTGATCGTCGAGCAACCGCTGTCGATCCGACTCGACGGAACGCTGGTGTCGACGACGATGCGCACCCCCGGCGATGACGACGAACTCGCCGTCGGCTTCTGCATGACCGAGGGGTTCCTCGCCGGAACGCCCGTCACCGCCGTGCGCTCTCACATCGACGACGTACTCGGGTCCGAGCCGGATGCGGTCGACGTCGGGACCGACGGCCTCGCACCACCTCCGCGACCGCGCCTCGGCAACGTGTCGTCGAGTTGCGGCTGGTGTGGAAGCGAACACATCGACGAGCTGTACGGCCGCCTGGCCCCGCTCCCCGCAACGGCGCCGTTCGATCTCGACGTGATCGGTTCGATCGCGGACACCGTGCTCGGTCGACAGGGTCTGTTCTCGTCGACGGGCTCGGTCCATGCCGCGGCGGTGTTCGATCGGGACGGTCACGTGTTGTTGACCCGGGAGGACGTGGGCCGCCACAACGCCGTCGACAAGGTGGTCGGCGCCCTCGTGCTCGGTATCGATGACGTCGCCCCGATCCCGGCGACCGGGTACGGACTGTTCGTGAGCGGTCGCGCCAGCATCGAGATGGTGCAGAAGGCCTGGGCGGCCGGGTTCTCGGCGCTCGTCGCCGTCAGCGCCCCGACGGTGTTGGCGGTCGAGGCGGCGCGTCGTGCGAATCTCCTGCTCGCCGGGTTCGTCCGCGGTGACGCATTCAACGTGTACTCGCCCGAAGCGCGTGGTGACGGCCGTGTCGGAGTGTGACGGGGTGGGTCTGACGGACGTCGTCACGTAGTCTGGCGCGATGTTGATGGAAGACGGATTGAGCGTTGTCCACCTGTTCGGCAAGCCCAAGAAGAACGTCGACCGCAAGGCCGTGAACGCGGCGGTGAGGAAGGCGGAGGCCGCCGACTGTCAGGTGATCACGGCATCCATCCTCGGGCACAAGGCGGACTTCTGTTTCATGACCTTGTGCGCCGATTGGCGGACGCAGCGCACGCTGCAGAACTCGCTGCGTGACGCCGGGGTCGACATCGTCGACAGCTACGTGTCGATCACCGAGGTCAGCGAGTATGCCAAGGGCATGCCGCCCGAGATGTTGCGCGGCCGACTCCATCCGATCATTCCGCCGGCCGAGTTGAACGCGTTCTGCTTCTACCCGATGAGCAAGAAGCGCGAGGCCCACGCGAACTGGTACTCGACCCCGTACGAACGTCGTCAGGAGATGATGATGGAGCACGGCACGAGCGGACGGGCGTTCGCCGGTCAGGTCGCCCAGGTCATCTCCGGTTCGACCGGGCTCGATGACTTCGAGTGGGGCGTCACCCTGTTCGCGAAGAGCCCCGACGTGATCAAGGAAGTCGTCTACACGATGCGTTTCGACGAGGGCTCTGCCCTGTACGGCGAATTCGGTGTGTTCTACGTCGGCTATCTCGACACGATCAAGAACATCCTCTGATCAGCTGGTCAGGCCTGGATGGCGAACTCGTCCTCGAAGATGTCGGCACCGTCGTCGTCGAAGCGCAGCCGATCGAAGAACGCGCGTGACGGATCGCCGGTTCGGCTGAGCACGGTGATGCCCGTCGGTCCGTCGTAGTCGATCTCATCGCCGCCGGCGAGCCGGTCGCTGCACGAGAGGAAGTCCGAGCAGACCGCCCCACCGTCGGACACCGACGACATCTGCCCGGCGATCACCGACGGGGCATCGGACTGCCCCTGGACCGCGGAGAGCGCCAGCAGGTTCACGCAGTCGGTGACCTGGGGGCCGAACGGAGGATTGTCGGCTCCGGTCGACCCACCGCGCACCACGATCTGCGGCGCGATCACGACGATCTGGTCCCGCAGTTCGGCGGGAAGGACCGACATCAGCGGGCGGTTCGCCGCCCGCCGGGCATCGTCGTTGACGATGATGCTGGGAATGTCGATGTCGTCGCGACGGGCGAGCTCACCGAGGAACGTCGCGGTGTCGTCGCCCTCGCCCAGGACGATGACCACTTGGGGGCCTGCCGCGACGAGCGTGTCGATCTCGTCGCTGAGGTCGTCGTCATCGACGGTCAGCGGAATGATGTCGACGGCGATCGGACCATCGAGTGCCTGATCGACCGCCTCGGCGTACGGGCGACCGTACGCGTCATCGACGTGCACGATGACGACATTGCTCGCACCGGTCTCCTGTGCGCGACTGGCGATCGCCTTCGCCTGGAGCGAGTCGGTGGCGATCGTGCGGAAGAACAATCCCTCGTCGGGAAAGTCGTCGAGCGAGATCGCCGTCGCCGTCGGCGAGCAGCTGACGATCCCGTTGGCGACGGCGACATCGAGAGAACCGAGGGCGGTGTTCGACGAGGTGGGCCCGACGATCGCGTCGACCTTCGCCAAGACGAGTTCTTCGATCGCCTGCGATGCGGTCACGGCGCTCGTCCCCTCGTCGACGATGCTCAACTCGACGTCATTGCCGAGCACGCCACCGTTCTCGTTGATGGCGTCGACCGACGCGTTGAGTGAGGTGGTCAGGAAGTCGGCGATGCCCGGGTTGCCCATCGGGATCAGCGCACCGAGTTTCAAGATGCCGTCGTTGGCTCGGGGAGCAACCGGCTCGGTGGTGGTCGTGACGACCGTCGGCGAAGGTGAACTGTCGCTCCCACCGCTGCAGGCTGCGAACACGGTGGCCGTCGCGATCGCTCCGGCGAGAATTCGCACAGCGGTGACATGATCACGTCGTCGCCGCATTCCGGTCACAGTACCGTCTGGGCGTGACTCCCGATGATCGCCGCTCGCACTTCGACCTCGCGGCCGAGGTGGTCCCCGAGGGGGTCCATCGTGGTCGCGAGTACTGCACGACGCTGGCTCGGATCACCGATGACTGGGTGATCGGGCTCTTCGAGGAGGCGCTCGCGGCACATCCGACCAAGTACCGCGTGGCGCTCCTCGCGGTCGGCGGATACGGCCGAGGCGAGCTCGCGCCGTACAGCGATCTGGACCTGCTGCTGGTCCACAACTGCAAGCCGCGGAAGGTCGTGGCCGAGATCGAACCGCTGGCGAGCGCACTCTGGTACCCGCTGTGGGACTCGGGCGTGAAGCTCGGTCACGCGGTGCGGCGAGTGGACGAACAGCTCGACCTGGTCGACGGCGATCTCGATTCCGCAACCGCGCTGCTGTCGGCCCGATTCCTCGCGGGCGACGACGAGATCGCCGCGGAGGTCACCCGGCGCGGTCGCAAGTCGTGGGAGTCGCAGCGATCCGAGTATCTGACCGCGCTGCGGGCGCGGATGAAGGAGCGCCAGGCGGCGTCCGCAGACGTCGCGTACCGCCTCGAACCGGACCTGAAGAACGGGCACGGTGGACTGCGCGACGTGCAGACCGTGTGGTGGGCCATGGCCGGCGGGCTCGACGTGATCGACCAGGACCTCGATGATCTCGACGAGTGCTACGACACGTTGCTGCGGGCGCGGATCGCGCTGCACCTGACGACCGATCGCGCGGGGGACGTGATGCGCCTCGAGGACCAGGATGCGATCGCCGCCACCGGTGAGTGGTCCGACGCCGACGCGATGATGGCCGACGTCGCCACAGCCGGTCGCAACGTCGCGTGGCTCTGTGACGAGAACTGGAACCGGGCGATCGAACGCGATCCGCAGGATGACCGGGCGATCGCTCCCGGCGTGGTGCTGCGCAAC